>CAZRFG010000224.1:2053-5965 GCA_964599205.1 uncultured Victivallaceae bacterium | reverse complement strand
CAAGCGTGACACCAGCGAAGCGAAGTGTCACGCGCGATTGAGCGAAGCAGGCCGAACGTCGGCCTCGGGATGCCGGGGAAAGGTTTCACACAGAGGCACGGAGAAGGAAGCGGCATTTTGCATGTTGCTTCGGAACGGTCGCTCCGACGCATTCGCGTCTCCGCTCGGGCCGGGCTCAGCGGCGGAACTCTCGTTCCGCCTACTTGAGCTGGGGCTTCGCCCGGAGCGGGAACGGTGAGGTTTCACCTCACACTCCACCAAAGGGCTCCGCGCCCTTTGGAAACCTCGCAAGGGCACTGCCCTTGACCAAATTAACAGGAAAATATAAGATGCGAATTCTGACCGGAATCCAGCCCTCGGGCACGCCGCACATCGGCAACTACTTCGGAGCCATCCGCCAGGCGGTCGAGCTCCAGAAAAAAGGCGATCCCTTCCTCTTCATCGCCGACTATCACGCCCTGACCACGTCCCCCGAACCGGCGGACCTGCGCGCCAACGTCTTCGAACTCGCGCTCGACTTCCTCGCCTGCGGCCTCGACGTCGAAAAAACCGTCTTCTTCCGCCAGTCCGACGTGCCGCAGGTGACCGAATTGATGTGGATTCTCAACACCCTCACCTCGGTCGGCTTCCTCGAACGCGCCCACAGCTACAAAGACAAAGTCGCCAAAGGCTTCGTGCCGAACGCCGGCCTTTTCACCTACCCGGTGCTGATGGCGGCGGATATCCTCCTCTACCAGAGCGAACTGGTGCCGGTGGGCAAGGATCAGAAGCAGCATCTTGAAATCACCCGCGACATCGCGATCCGGTTCAACAATCAGTTCGGCGAAATTTTCCGGATTCCGGAGGGATTGATTCCGGAGGATGTGGCGATCGTGCCGGGGATCGACGGGCAGAAGATGAGCAAGAGTTACGGCAATACGATTCCGATCTTCGGCACCGAAAAGGCGATCCGCAAGATCGTGATGAGTGTGGTGACCGACTCGACGCCGATGGAAGCGCCCAAGGATCCTTCGAAGTGCAATGTGGTGGCCCTCTATAAACTGGTGGCGACGCCGGAGGAAGTGGCGGAGATGGAGGCCAATTACCGGCGCGGCAATTACGGCTACGGCCATGCCAAGCAGGCGCTTTTTGAGAAGCTCTGGAAGCATTTTGAGCCGATGCGCGGACGTCGCGCCGAGCTGGCCGCGAGGCCGGAGCAAGTGTGGGAGATTCTGCACGAGGCGGCGAAGCGGGCACGGATCGAAGCGGAAAAGACGATGGCGAAAGTGCGCGAAGCCGTGGGCCTGCGCTGAAAAAAGAAAAAAGCGCCGCAGGCTCAAAAAAAAAAGCGCGAAGCGCCCAACCCCGCCCTCCGTCGCACGGAGTCGCAGTCCAGCGCGCGAAAAGCGCTGGTCGCTCGCTAAAAAGCGAGCGAAGCTAAGCGCAGCGCTCCCCCCGTCCGCGGGCGGAGCCCGCTCCGCTCTGCGGGAGCGAAACAAGCGTGACACCAGCGAAGCGAAGTGTCACGCGCGATTGAGCGAAGCAGGCCCTGGGGTGGGGCAGGTCTCGCACGGAGGCACGGAGGGGTGAGTGATGGATGCGGCATTTTGCGTGTTGCATCGGAACGGTCGCTCCGACACCTGGCGGCGTCCTCCGCTCGGGCCGGGCTCAGCGGCGGTCGCCCGTCGGCCAAGGGCGCGGCCCTTGACCGAATAACAGAAAGGAGCTTTTTTGATGTTGACGCGATTTATGATGGCATTTTTCGCCCTTGCCGCCGCCTGGACCCTCGGTGGCGTCGAGCCGCGGCCGGTGGAAATTCCGTCGCCGATCGATGGTTCCATCCAGAAGGCGATGTTCCGCCCCGCGACCGGCGATGAGGCGCGGCCTCTCCTGGTGGCGCTGCATACCTGGAGCGGCGATTACACCCAGGATTGCAAGAGCTACGCCAAGGGCGCGGAAGAGCGGAATTGGAACTTTATTTTCCCGAACTTCCGCGGCCCCAACTGGACCCCGGCGGGACTGGGCTCGGAGTTGATGGTTGCCGACATCGTCGCGGCGGTTGAGTTCGCCAAAAAGAACGCCAAGGTCGACCCCGACCGCATTTACCTCATCGGCGGCTCCGGCGGCGGACATGCCGCGTTGCTCCTGGCCGGGCGTCACCCGGAAATCTGGGCCGCGGTGTCGGCCTGGTGCCCGATCGGCGACGTCGCATTGTGGCACCGGCAGAACAAAGAAGGCAAATTCAAGGGGTACGCGGACCATATCGAAAAAGCCTGCGGCGGCAACCCGCAAACCGACGCCGCCGCGCTGGCGGAAGCGAAAAAACGTTCGCCGGTGACTTATATCGCCAACGCCTCCGACGTCGTCGTCGACATCGGGGTCGGGATTCTCGACGAACTCGTTTTGCCGGGGCACGGGCTGCTGGTGTTCAACGCACTGGCCTTGCCGCAGGATCGCTTCAGCGACGAAGACATCGCTTATATCATCGCCAACCATGCGGTTCCGGCCTCATACGGCGAAAGCTTCGTCGATCCGTCCTATGGCAAAGACAATATCGTATTCGCCCGGAAAACTTCGGGCAAGGTCCGGGTCACGCTTTTCAAAGGCGGCCACAATATTCTGGTCGGCCCCGGGCTTCGGTTCCTCGAATTGCAGAAGAAGGGCGCTCCGCCGGTCTGGTCGGCGAAAGCGGGTGATAATCAGAACACAGAACTTGGAAAGTAAAACGATGAAAAAGCAACTCCTTTTCGTCGGGCTGTCGGGCCTCGCCGCGACAACCTTGCTCGCCGCCCCCGCGGCCCAACGGCTTGAGGCCGAAAAAGCCGGATTCGATCCGGCCCGGATGGAAGTGGTTGAACGCCCCCGCTTCTCCGGCAAAGCCGGCGCCATGCTCAAAAACGACGCCAAATCCCGCCAGAACGAAGCCACCGGCGACGCCGACCTGACTTTCAAATTCAACCTCGCCGAGCCCGGCCGCTATTGGGTCACCAGCGCCGCCGACACCTCCGGCAAAGCCCGCGAAGCGATGAAGAAAGCCGGCAACAAATACGATTCGCTCCGGATCATGATCGCCGTCGACGGCGACTTCGCCCGCAACCGGGTGCTGGTCGAGCCGTGGCGCGACCAGGAGCTCTGCTCCCTCAACCTTGAGAAATACAACTTCGCCGCCGGCGAACACGAAATCAAAGTCTGGCTCCCCGAAGGCGTCGCCCTCGACCGTCTTGACGTCCGGCCCTACACCCCCCCGGCGGTGCCGAAGGCGGTTCAGGAGTACCAGCCCAAGCTGGTTCCGCCCGCCACCCACCCCCGGCTCTGGGTCACCCGCGCTTCGCTTGACCAGGTTCGCGCCAATCTGACCAAGGGCGAAAACGCCGCCGCCTGGGCCGAAGTCGAAAAAGAGGCCGCCAAACTTTTTACCTACACCGCCCCCAAAAACGCCGCCGCGGAATACAACAATGCGTTGCAGAAGGCGGCCACTTACAAGGCTTTCGTCTATCTGATGAAAGGCGACAAAGCGATGGGCCAGCAGGCGGTCAAGCTGATGGCCGACTACCTCGGCGCGGTCGAGTTCGGCAACATGCTCGACATCACCCGCGAGCTCGGCAGCGCCCTCTATGCCGGCGCATTGGTCTACGACTGGTGCTATGACCTGATGACCGTTGAGGAACGCCAGCTCTTCGCCAAGAAGCTGATGACCCTCGCCGAAGACATGGAAATCGGCTGGCCGCCCTTCCTCCAGAGCGTGGTCAACGGCCACGGCAACGAGTACCAGGTCAACCGCGACTTGCTCTCGGTCGGCATCGCGCTCTACGGCGACAACAACATTCCTTATCAGTACTGCGCTTACCGCATGCTTGAGGAACTGGTGCCGATGCGCGCCATCGAATACCAGTCGAACCGCCACAACCAGGGGGTCGGCTACGCCGCCTTCCG
>CAZRFG010000224.1:0-1953 GCA_964599205.1 uncultured Victivallaceae bacterium | reverse complement strand
CCAACAGCTCCGATGTGCTGGTCGAGATGAAGGGCGGCAGCAAACACTTCGGCAACCATCAGCACGCCGATGCCGGGAGCTTCCAGATTTTCTATCGCGGCGACCTCGCCGCCGACCTCGGCATGTACGGCTTCTACGGTACCCCCTACGACCTCGGCTTCAACAAGCGTTCGATCGCCCACAACGTCATGCTGGTCTACGATCCGGCGGAGAAGATCCTGCACGGCAAGACCAATGACGGCGGCCAGCGTTTCATCCAGCGCCATCCGGTCAATGCCGAAATGCTGGAGAAGGACGCTTACTTCAACTACGGCTCGACCCTCAGCGCCGACTTCGGTCCGGATTCGGTGCGGCCGTATTATACGTACCTCAAGTCCGACCTCAAGGCGGCTTATACCGACAAGATTTCGTACTACACGCGGACTTTCTGCTTCCTCAATCTTGACAACACGGCGACTCCGGCGGCGCTGATCGTGCTCGACCGGATGACCACCGCCAAGCCCGAGTTCAAGAAGTATTTCCTGCTCAACACGCTCACCAAACCGGCGATTGACGGCAAGAACTTCGAAGTCCTCGCCAAGCGCTCGCTGATGCCGGGAAAACTCGCGGTTTCGATGCTGCTGCCGCAGGATGCCGACGTGACCACCCGCGGCGGGGCCAAGGAACTCCACGAGTTCTTCGGCCAGAAGCTCAATCCGCCGGTGCCGGGCGCGGCCCAGGCCAACGGCTTCCGGACCATGGTCACGCCGAAAGCGGCGCGCGACACCGATCTCTTCCTCGCGGTGATGCGGATTTCCGGCGAAGAAGTGAAGCCGCTTCCGGTCAAGATGGCGGAGAATGCCGAAAATGTGGTGCTTTCGCTCGCCGACCGGGTGGTGGTGCTGGGGACTTCGGCCAAGTTCACTGCCAAGGCCTTCGAGTTTGAAGTCGGGACCGCCAGGCCCTCGACCCAGGTCCTGCTCGCCGACCTCGCGCCCGGCGTGTGGACGGTCAAGGGCGGTGCGACCGCGGTGGTGCTGACGGTTGAAGCCGGCAAAAACACCGCGTGGCTGGAGCTGCCGGCCGGGCGGTATACGGTGACTCCCGGCGCTCCGGCGGTGCCGGAGGCGGTCAACCTCTCGCTCGGCAAGAGCGAAGTTGCGGGCAAACGCATCGACACGGTGGAAAACCGGGTCGAGGGCAAGGAGCTCCTGGCTCCGGCGGTCGAAGTACTGACGCTGCTGGGAGGCAAGGCCGAAGCGGCGGGCAAGGTGCTCAAGCTGACGCTCGGCAAGCATACTGCGGAATTCAAGGCCGATGAAGCGGCGTTCGTCTACGACGGCGCTCCGATGACGATGCGGGCTCCGGCGCGTTTGGACAAGGGTGCCTGGCTGGTGCCGGTTTATGTGCTGGCGGGGATCGGCAATGCGTTGGCGGCGGCGGATATCGAGACCCGGAGCGCGTTCTTTTTCCCGCGCAAGACGCCGAGCGACATTCTGTGGATTGACAGCAATTGTGCGTTTACCGAGGCGGAATGGGAGCAGTTGGCCACTGACTACGACGGCAAGTCGCAGTATTGGGCGGCGAATGGCGATAACCGGGTCTTTACGGTGACGTTTGCCGAGCCGTTGAAGCTGGAGGCGATCGGGATTCGCTGGTCGCAGGGGAATTCGCGGTTGGCGAAGTTCAAGCTGGAGGTGTCGGACGGCCGCAGCTGGAAGACGGTGTATGACGGCGAGAGCTTCAAGACGCGGGATCTGGAGTTGTACAAGTTCCCGGCGCAGGATGTGCGCGAGATCCGTTTTACCGGCAATGGCAACAGCGTGAACAGCTGGAACTCAATCGTCTCCTTTGTCCCGGTGGCGGCGAAGTAGTTCCCTGCGTGCCTCTGCGTGTCAAAGCGCTGGTACCCCGATCAAGGGCCGCGCCCTTGGCCGACCGTCGGCCTCGGGATAGCGAGCCGGTCGCTGACGC
>CAZRFG010000223.1:0-5967 GCA_964599205.1 uncultured Victivallaceae bacterium | reverse complement strand
TTTCGGCCGGCTGCGTGCTGCTGGTGCTGGCCAGCGACTATTTTGACGAGGCCGACTATATCCGCAGTTACGATGAGTTCAAACGATGGGTGAAGCAATGAAGTTGTCGCAGTGCAACTTCCCGGCGAGGCAAGTCCGGGGAACTTTTTGATGAAATACCATTTTTGTACTTGCTTTGACCGCAATTACCTGCTTTACGGGATGACCCTTTTCCGTTCGCTTGAGACGGCGGCGGCGGGGGCGGATTTCGTGTTGTACGTCGCCGCGCTCGATGAGGAGTGCTGCCGGCTGCTGCGGGAATTGGACGATCCCAGGCTGGTTCCGATTCCGCTGGCCGAAATCGAGGCTTTCGATCCCGAATTCGCGGCGACCCGGCCGGGGCGCAGCCGGGCGGAATATATTTTCACCATGAGTCCGGTGCTGCCGCGCTTCCTTTTTGCGCGTTTTCCCGAGATCGGGTTGCTCAACTACCTCGACGCGGATTTGCTTTTCTTCGGCGATGTCGCGCCGGTTTACCGGGAACTGGGCGAGCATTCGCTGCTGATTTTCGGCCACCGTTTTCCGGAAGAGCTGCGATATCGCGAATGTTTCGGCGTTTACAATGTCGAATTCCAACTCTACCGGCGCGACGAGGAGGCCTTCCGGGTGCTCGACTGGTGGCGCGAACGCTGCCTTGAGTGGTGCTTCGACCGGGTCGAACCGGATCGCTTCGCCGACCAGAAATATCTCGATCGCTGGCACGAGTTGACCGCTTCGCTGGTGGTGGCGCAACATCCGGGCGCGGGCGTCGCGCCGTGGAATTGGCGCGGCGTCGAGTGGAGCCAAGATGGCGCCGGGCTGCCGCGGGTGGACGGCGAACCCTTGATCTTTGTTCATTTCCAGGGCGCGCGTTTCATCTCCCGCCATCTTTTTTGCCACAACGCGGGCAGTTACGGCGCACCGCCGCCGCGCTGGCTGCGGCAGGCGCTCTGGGGGCGTTACGCCCGGGCGCTGCGCGAGACCCGGGCCGGGCTTGAACGGCGTTTTCCGGGGGAAACCTTTTCGCTGGTGCGGCGGTCGGCGCGCACCGGATTCGGCTTTCTCCGGGAATTGGCAAGCGGCCTCAAACACCGCAATCTGATGTGGGCGCCATGAAGATCAGCATCGTCACCGTGGTCCGCAACAACGTTTCCGAAATCGCCGAAACGATGGCGGGCGTGCTCGATTTCCAGCCGGGAGTCGAGCTCGAGTACATCGTCATCGACGGCGCTTCGAGCGACGGCACGGTGGCGGAAATTCTCAAGCGGCGCGATGAACTTACATACTTCGTCAGCGAGCCCGACGCCGGGATCTATCAGGCGATGAACAAGGGCATCCGGCGCGCCACCGGCGAAGTGATCGGGCTGATCAACGCCGGGGACCGTTATTTTCCCGGTGCGCTGGCGCGGGTGGCCGACGCCTTTGCCGATCCGCGGCGGCTGGAGAATTCGGTGTTCTGGGGGGACGCCGAATACAGCCGGCTCGGGCGGGTGCGCGGCTACCGGCCGGAGAACCTGCGG
This sequence comes from uncultured Victivallaceae bacterium, assembly GCA_964599205.1. GTDB lineage: Bacteria > Verrucomicrobiota > Lentisphaeria > Victivallales > Victivallaceae > JAVBUI01. The sequence continues at coordinate 4,429 of CAZRFG010000223.1, read as the reverse complement.
CGGGGGGCGTTTGCGCTTCACCCGACGATGTTTGTGCCGCGCCGGGTTTACGACCGGGTGGGGCTGTACGACGAGTCGTTCCGGCTGCTCGGCGATTACGACTGGATGTACCGGGCGGTGCATGAGTTCGGGGTGGAGCCGGTTTACTGTCCGGAGCTGATCGCGTTTTACCGCGAAGGGGGCCTCTCCGACCGCAACATCATCACCTGTCTCAAGGACGAATTGCAGGTCAAAATCCGTTACGGCGCATCGCCGGCGGCGGCGCGAATCCTCTTCGCTATGAAAATCATCAAGAATTTGCCGCGTATCGTGCTTGCAAAAACGATAAAGTGATGTAAATTATCTGACTGTGTATTAAAACGACATTGAAAAATTGACCATATAAGGAGAATGAACATGTTTGCGATCATCACCACCGGCGGGAAGCAGTACAAAGTCAAGAGCGGCGACCTCGTCGAAATCGAAAAGCTCGAACTTGAAGTCGGCAGCCCGGTCACCTTTGACAAAGTCCTCGCCATCGGCGAAGAAGGCGGCGCCCTCAACTACGGCAGCCCGCTGGTGGCCGGCGCGACCGTGACCGCCAAGGTCGCGGATCAGTTCCGCGCCAAGAAAGTCTGGGCCTTCAAGATGAAGCGCCGCAAGAGCTATCGCCGGACCATCGGTCACCGCCAGAACCTGACCCGCGTCGAAATCGGCGAAATCAAGGGTTGACCCCAGCGGAACCGGGAGAACGAAATATGCTCTACGATGTGAACGGCGCTTTGATTGAAAGCCGGATTCCGGAACTGCCGATGATCAATCGCGGCAAAGTCCGCGACATCTACGACTTGGGCGACAGTCTGCTGTTCGTCGCCTCCGACCGGATCAGCGCCTTTGACGTCGTGATGCCGAATGGCGTGCCGAACAAGGGCAAAGTCCTGACGCAGATTTCGCTTTTCTGGTTTGAGCTGATGTCGGGCTGGCTTCGCAACCACCTGATCAGCGCCGACGTCACCACCCGGCCGGAGCTGGTCAAATACGCCAAGGATCTCCAGGGCCGTTCGATGATTGTCCGCAAGGCCAAAGTGCTGCCGGTCGAGTGCATCGTCCGCGGCTACCTCATCGGCAGCGGCTGGAAGGATTACCAGACGACCGGCATTGTTTCCGGCATCAAGCTCCGTCCCGGCTACCGCCAGGCGGAGAAGCTGGACGAGCCGCTGTTCACCCCCTCGACCAAAGCCGAACTCGGCGCGCACGACGAAGCGATCAGCATCGATCAGGTGGCCGGTATCGTGGGCCGCGACAAAGCCGAAAAACTGCGCGATCTCTCGCTCAAAATCTATTGCACCGCCCGCGATTATGCGGAGCAGCGCGGGATTATCCTGGCCGACACCAAGTTTGAATTCGGCGAAATCGATGGCGGGATCATTCTGGTCGACGAAGTGCTGACCCCGGACTCCAGCCGGTTCTGGCCGCGCGATCAGTATCAAGTGGGCACCAGTCCGGTCAGTTTGGACAAGCAGTTCGTCCGCGACTATCTGGAGACGCTGGACTGGAACAAGACCGCGCCCGGGCCGGAACTGCCGGCCGAGGTGATCAAGCGCACCGCCGAGAAGTATCTCGAAGCCTACGAGAAGCTGACCGGCCGCAAGCTGTGATGGAATTCAAACGTCCGGAGTGATCCGGACGTTTTTTTTTACCCCGATTCCGAAAAGGAGCCCTGTCATGAATCTTCCGGAACTCACCTTTGAAAAGCTGCTGCGCTATGATGAACTCGACGCTTTCTGCCGTGAACTGGCGGCCGCGGCTCCGGCGCTGATTGAGGTTTCTTCGATCGGGGGTTCGCGGGCGGGGCGGCAAATTCAGCTTCTCACCGTCACCGACCGTGCGACCGGCGGGGCCGACGCCAAGCCCGGGTTCCTGATCTTCGGCAACGTTCACGCCGACGAACTGGCCGGATCGCACGCCGCGCTGGCGATTGCCCGCCGGCTGGCGGCCGAACACCGGCCGGGAGGGATTCTTGAGCGCGTCGCTTTCTATATCGTGCCGCGTTCGAATCCCGACGGAGCGGAGCTCTCGCTGACCTCGGCGGGGGAAATTCGCAGTTCGGTCTGGTATGACTCGCCGCTACCGCCCAACAGTCTGGTGCCAAAGGACGTCGACGGCAACGGGCTCCTCCTGACCATGCGCAAGGCGTCGCCGCACGGTCTTTTCGCGCTTCATCCCGCCGAGCCGCGGCTGGTGATCCGCCGGACCGAAAAAACCTCCGGGCCCTATTTCGATTTGTATCCCGAGGGGGAAATCATCCGCTGGGACGGCAGTTCTGAAATCCGCCCCGCCGGACGCCATGTCGACTGGAACCGCAACTGGTCGTATGACTGGCGGCCGGAGCCGGAGCAGTGGGGCGCCGGTGATTTTCCCTTCAGCGAACCGGAAATGCGGTGTCTGGCCGAGTTGATGTTCGCGCGCAAAAATCTCTTTCAGGTGCTGAGTTTCCACACCGGCGGGCGGCGGATTCTCCGGCCGCCGTCGTCGGGATCGGACGCCGATCTCCCCTTTGAAGACCTAAAAATTTTCCGCGAACTCGCCGCCGAAGGGGAAAAACTGACCTCGTTTCCGGTTTCGGCGGTCTATCAGTACCGGCCCCAGGGCACGCCCGATCTGCAGCTGCGCGGCCATTTTCACAACTTCGGCTACCGGCATCTGGGCTTGTTCGCTTTTGAAATCGAGCTCGGCCAGATGTGCGACGAGGCTGAACTCTTTCTCGGCAAAGGCCTGCCCGGCGGCGACTACCAGATGGATACGCCGTGGGATGACAAATATTGCGACGTGCTCGCCTGGCAGGATGCCCATCCGGACGCGCCCCAAGCGTACTGCGACTGGCGGAAATTCCTTCACCCGCAGCTCGGCGAAGTCGAGATCGGCGGCATCTGCCCGCGCGTGATGCGCAATCCGCCGACCGCGAAACTAAGCCGGATCAGCGACGATGTTTTCAACTTCACGATGCACTTGGCCGGCCGCCATCCGGCGCTGGAGCTTGACGACCTCCGGGTCGAATCGCTCGGCGGCGGCATCTGCCGGATCCGGGCAATCGCGGTCAATACCGGGGTGCTGCCGACTCATGTTTCCGTTCAGGGGAGGGGGCTTGCCAAATTTGCGCCGCCCCGGATTGAGCTGGAGCTGGCCGACGGTGCGACGCTGCTTTCCCGCTGCGGCCACCTGACGCTGCCGCATCTCCGGGGAGCGGCGGACGGGGACAACCGCCGTGAACTCGAGTGGTTCATCCGGGCGCCGGATGAGCTGCGTGAATTCGGCCTTCTCCGGCTGGTCGGCGGCCCCGGCGGCAGCCGCGAATACCGGCTCATCGCGGACTGAGACAACTTTTGCGGGAGGGCCGCAAACCCGATCCTCGGGTTCGGATTTTTCTCCGGATCAGGGCATCGCCGGAGCGCTGAAAGACGGCTCATGCCGGGTGAGCTGATTGGGGGTGGAGACGGTGATCATCCGGTGTTTCTCGCTGATTTTCCGGTAATCGGCGGCGGCGTCGATGACGGTGACGTCGCGTTCGCCGACGGCGACGGTCAGCTCTTTGCCGTCAAAGGGGTTGAGCGGGACGGTACTGAGAAACTCCGGGGTCAAGGCGGCGGCATCGGGCGGATAGACGCCGTGTTTCCGGCGATACAGTTCCGAGGCGAGCGCTTGCTTCGCACAGCGGATTTTGGCAATCAAGCGGTAGTAGATAAGCGGGATCTTGTCCCATATGCCCGCGTCTGCCCGGAGCGGCAACGGGCTGTGACGCAAGTCGTCAAGCTGACGCCGGATCGCGTCGAATTGCGCGCGGTTGGCAAAATAGTCTCCCGATAGAGCGGCAATCATCGCATTGATCAGCCTGCTGTAAACTTGTTTTGATCGCGAACTCACCATGACGGCGGAATCAAAGGGGAGGGCGGGATGCGTCGGCTTGCTTTGATCAAGCGTGAAATCGAGTCCCTCATTGAAAATAGCCCGGTCTTCCTCCAGTGTGGCCATCAGCCGGTTCCGGAAGAATGTTTCCTGCTCGTCAAGCTGGCGGATCATCAACTCAAGGACATTGCTCGACGGCCATCCATCCATCAGCAAACTGCGCTGAAGCACATCCAGACGAATCAATTCCTGACAGTCCATCGATAAATAGTTGGAAAGTCCGAACGTAACGTTGGCATGTCGCGTGTGAATTGCCATATTGAACCAGCCGGCGGTGAATTCTTCCGGCGCGGCAAGCTGCCGGAGCCCACTGCATCTGGAAATGTGACGGAACGCATTATCAAAGGCGTAGTTGAAGTCATCCTGCCACAGCGGGGCGTGGTCGAAACGGGCTTGCTGGATTTTGGCCGCTCGATCGAGTCTGGTAAAATAGGGCTGCGTGTTTTTCAGCCATTCCCGCATTTTTTCGCGCGGCGGATTTCTGACC
>CAZRFG010000222.1:0-5979 GCA_964599205.1 uncultured Victivallaceae bacterium | reverse complement strand
TCGCTCCTGTCGATTCCGCTCTTGATGAAGTTGCTTTATTGAGCGGACTTTGAATTTTCGTCGAGCCAGATTACCCGGCCGGTCTCGAGGTCGTAGAGTGCGCCGACGATTTTGAGCTTGCCTTCCTTGACCGCCTTGCCCACCGTATTCGGGCTTTCGTCGAGAATTTCCTTGATGCTGTAGCGGAGATTGGCCTTGGCGGCTTCGGCGATCACCGCGGGATCGGCGGCATCGGCGGACTTGAGTTCGGGATGAGCGGCGACGAAGTCGCTGATCGGTTCTTCCATCGACGCAAGCAGTTTGCCCAGATTGGGCTCGAGTTCCGGCGGGGTTTTGCCGTCGCGCCGTTTGAGGGCGTTTTTCAGCATCGCCTTGACCGCGCCGCAGTCGGTGTGGCCGAGCACGATCAGGAGCGGGGTCTGGACGTGTCCGACGCCGTATTCGACCGCGCCGACCAGATTGTCATGGCAGACGTTGCCGGGCACCCGGACGACAAAGAGCTCGAGCAGACCGGCGTCAAACAGCATTTCCACCGGCACCCGCGAATCGGAGCAGGAGACCACGGTGGCGACCGCATAGGCCGACTGGTCGGCGGTGGCGGCCTGCTTGCGATAGGCGATCGAACTGTGCGGGTGGCTGGTTTGACCGGTCACGTAGCGGAGATTTCCTTCGGCGAGCTGGCGCCGGATATCGGCAAAAGAACCCTTGTCGACGGCAACGTGTTCGGCGGCGAAGAGCGGGACGACGGCGACTGCCAGCAGCAGTGCTTTCAAAACGGTTTTCATGGTACAGTCTTTCATGTTGGTGAATTCCCGGAATCCGGACTCCGGCAAAGCGGTCGCAAACAAGGCGGCAATGCTGCCGGGATCTCGGATCAAGCGATTAATATATACCCGTGATGCGGGTTATGCAATCGCATTTCCGGCCGGGAAATCCGCTTCCCGGGCTCGCCGCCGCCATTTCGGGCTTGCATTCCCGGCGGGAGCGTGTATTATAGGATGGAAACACCAGGCACACAGGAGAGGGTGAGCGATCTTATGATGGACAAGCGAAGATCAAAACGGGTGGTGCTGGTGGAGGATTTCGCTCAAAAAATCCGACGCGGCAATTTCGCGCCGGGCAGCGAATTCCCCTCCACCGACGAGTTGACGCGGTGCTTCAAAATCAGCTCCGGCACCGCCGGACGGCTGACCCGCGAACTGGCGGAGATGGGCTTGCTCGACGTCGGTCGCGGCCGGCGCTCGCGGGTTCGGGAGACCGCGCTTTGCGAACCGTTTTTCCGGCTTGCCAAACCGGTGGGGGTGATTTCGCCGGCGCTGGCTTTCGCCCGCCATTCCCGCTGGCGCGAATGCATCCTCCACAACCTCCAGCGAACGCTGCTCGAGCACGGCAACGACTCGCTCTGGCTTGCCGAAGACTTCGATCCGGAAACGGCCGCCAAGGATTTTTCCGGATTCCTTTTCGCCGGAGAAATGGTGCCCGCGGAATTGTGGACGATGGTCCAAAAGTCCGGAAAACCGTGCGTCAAGCTGTCGCTTGAACGGCCCGATCCGGATACCGTTTTCATCGATTACCGGCCGATCATCGACCGGCTGGCGCTGCAGATGATCGACCGGGGCTGCCGCCGGGTGATTTACCTCACCGCCAGCGATGAAGAGGCGAAAGTGGCCCGGGCGTGGAGCGAGCGGAACGGTTCCTACGACATTTTTCAGCTTTACGGCATCAACCGCGACGCCATGAACTATCCGGTAGTGGTCCCGGACCGGCAAATCGGGGTCGAAGACTTGCGTCGGCTGGTTCTCGCCGATCGCCGCAAGATCGCCTTCGCCGCCGGTTCGCCCGACTGCATCCAGTGGTTGTTCGGTCTGATGGCGGAGCTCGGCCGCGAGCCGGGGATTGATTTCGAGCTCTTTTCGATGAGCCGTATTCCGCACGAAATCGTGCTCGGACATTACATCGATATCAAGTGCGAGTTGATCGTCAAGCGGATGCTCGACCTTTTTTACCGTCATTGCCGGACCGGCTTGCCGCAGGTCGGCGAAATCATCTATCCCGAACTGGTGATGCGCTGAATCTGCCGCTACTTGCGGCCGAAGCGGCGGGCGATTTCGCTCAATGTGATGGTCAGCATGGTCGGCCGGCCGTGGGGGCAGAGGGTGCCCTGGCGGCAGTTGGCGAGCTGCGTCAACAGCGAGCGGGCGGCTTCAGGGGTCAGGTAATCGTGCGACTTGATCGCCGCTTTGCAGGCGGCGCGGGCGACGAATTCCTTTTCCAGCGGCAGCCGCGCATTGGCGTTCTCCACCAGTTCGTCGAGGATGTCGAGCAGCATGGTCCCGAGATCGCCCGAAGGCAGCGATGCCGGGATCGCATTGAGCATCACTGTCCGGTTGCCCAATGACTCGATGTCGAAACCGAGCTTTTCAAAGATTTCGCGGCTGCGCCAGAGCAGCGCCGCCGACGCTTGCGGCAGCTCCACCGTCACCGGCAGCAAAAGGTGCTGCGCCGGCACCCCGCCGGTCGAATCGCGCAGCAGTTTTTCAAACAAAATCCGCTCATGCGCCGCATGCTGGTCGATCAGGATCAGTCCGGCCGGGCCGGAGGCGAGAATGTAGCTGCGGTCAAGCACTCCGATCACCTCGCGCGGCCAGTCGCCGCTGAACACCATCCGCTGCGGCATCGGAGCGATGGTTTCGACTTCGTCCGGCGCCGCTTCCGGCTCGGGTGCGGCTTCAACCGAGGAAGCGGGGGCGGGTTCATTCCGGTCGGTCAACTCCGGACGGACCGGAACCGCGGCGGGCGCGGCGACCGCCGGAGGCGGAACTTCGCGCGGCAAAATCCGCTCTTCCTGCGGCACCATCCGGGTGAGCGGCAGGTCGGGCTGTTCCTGGCGGACCGGGGCGTAACGGACCTCGGCTCCCTCCAGCAGCAGCGTCGGGGCGATGGTTTCCGGCACCGTCGGGGCCGGGGCCTCGCGGTGGCGGAGCGCGTTGCCGATCGCGGTGGCGACCGCGCGGCTCACCACGTACTCCTGTTTGAAACGGACTTCGCGTTTGGCGGGGTGGACGTTGACGTCGACCTCGGCCGGCGGCATGGTGATGAAGAGGACGCAGGGGGGAAATCGCCCGTTTTCGGCGAGGGTGGCGTAGCCTTCGCGGATGCCGCGGTAGATCGCCGGCGACTCGATCGCCCGGCCGTTGACGAAGGTCCGCTGTTCGCGCCGCGAGGTCCGGCTGAAGCCGGGCGCGGCGGTGTAGCCGACGATTTCGAGGCCGCTTTCGCGATGTTCGACTTTCAGCATCTGCTCGGCGAAGTGGCGGCCGAAAAAGGCGCGCAAGCGGCTGTCGAGCGTCGCCGCCCCCGGCGAATGAAGCGCCCGGCGGCCGTCGATGCTGAGTTCAAACGAGATTTCGGGGTAGGGCAGCGCCAGCATGATCACCGTCTCGGTGATGTGGTTCTCCTCGGTCGGCGGCGACTTGAGGAATTTCTTGCGCGCGGGAGTGTTGAAAAAAAGGTCGCGGATTTCCAGCGTGGTCCCTGGAGCGCAGCCGGCGGGCAGGACTTCAAGGATTTTGCCGCCCGCTACTTCGACCCGGATGCCCTCGGCGGAGCCGGCGGTCCGGGTGGTCAACCGGAAACGCGAAATCGCCGCGATCGACGGCATTGCCTCCCCGCGGAACCCGAGGGTGACAATCGCCTCGATGTCGGCTTCCTCGCGGATTTTGCTGGTGCCGTGGGGTTCGAGCGAGAGCAGGGCGTCGTCCTGGTCCATGCCGCAACCGTCGTCGCTGACCGCGATCAATCTGGTGCCGGCGCGCTCGACCGCGATGCTGATTTTGCGGGCTCCGGCGTCGATCGCGTTTTCGACCAGTTCCTTGACCACCGAGGCGGGGCGCTCGATCACTTCTCCGGCGGCAATGCGATTGCTCAAATGCTCCGAGAGAATGTGGATTTTGCTCATGGCGTCCTCGGAATCGGCATCGACTTGAATTCGTTTTTCTCAAACTGCGCGGTCATCCGCTGGTGGGCTTCGAGGAAAAATTTGCGCGCTTCCTCGGTATTGCCCGTCGCCGAGTAGAGACTGGACAAATTGAGGTAGACCAGCGGTGAAGCGGGGTTGATCTCAAGCGCGGTTTCAAGTTCTTTCTGCGCGTCCTTGTACTGGCCGAGCCGGACCAGCACCTGACCTAAATTATTGTGGGCGGCGGCGTCGAAGTCGTTTCGCTCGATCAACTTCGAATAGACGTTTTTGGCATCTTCATAGCGCCCGGTCTCGTAATAGATGCGCCCCAGGAGGCGCAGCGCCATCGGCTGGCTGGGATCCTGGACCAGCAGTTCTTTGAGCAAGGTTTCGGCGGCTTCGCTGCGCCCGTCTTCGATTTCGGAATAGGCCTTGCCGATTTTCTGGAGCATGCGGGCGTTTTTGGCCTGAATCGCCCGTTCTCCCGAGGACGGGACCCGGGCGATCGGGAAGCGGTAGCTGCTGATCAGGATCGCGGTCAGAAACACAATCATCACCAGGGCGATCAAAAGCGAGTAGAACTTGGTCGACTTGAACATGTTCATAATTCATTTCCTTTGTCGAGCAGCGGCCAGTGGCATGCCGCCCGGTGGCGGTCGTTGATCCGGGCCGGGCGGGGCGTTTCGGTTTCACAGCGCTTGCGCTGTTCGGCGGAAAGGCCGTCGCAGTGGACGCAGCGGCCGAAAAAACGGCATTGCGACCGCGCCGGTCCCGGCGGCGGCACATTGCCCGGAATGGTGGTGAGCTTCTCAAGTTCCACGCCGGAACGCGGCACCGCCGACAGCAGCGCGGCGGTGTAGGGATGGGCGGGGGAACGCAGCACTTCCGCGGTGTCGCCGCTCTCGGCGAGGCAGCCGGCGTACATCACCGCCACGCGGTCGGCGAGCTCGGCGACGATGCCGAGGTTGTGGGTGACCAGGATCACCGCCATTTTTTCCTCGCGCCGCATCCGGTCGATGAGTTCGAGAATCTGGGCCTGGATGGTCACGTCGAGCGCGGTGGTCGGCTCGTCGGCGATCAAAAGTTCGGGGCGTCCGGCCAGCGCCATCGCGATCATCACCCGCTGCTGCATGCCGCCGGAGAGTTCATGCGGAAAAGCGTCGATCCGGCTCTCCGGATCGGGAATGCCGACTTCGCGCAGCAGCCGGATCACTTCGGCGCGGACGTCCGCGACTTCCGGACGGTGTAATTCGATCACCTCGGCGATCTGGTCGCCGACCCGGAACACCGGATTGAGCGAGGCGGCCGGTTCCTGAAAAATATAGGCGATGCCGCCGCCGCGGATTTTGCGCAGCTGCTTGAGCGGCGCGACGGCGAGATCGATATCCCCGCCGCGGCCGCGGAAGGTGATCGCATCGGCGCGGACGATCGCCGGGGGAGCGGGGAGGAGCCGGGTCAACGCGAGACAACTGATGCTTTTGCCGCAGCCGGATTCGCCGACCAGCGCGAGAATTTCGCCCGGCTCGACGTCAAAGGAGAACCGGTCGACCATGGACAGAGTCCGGTCACCGGCGGCGAAATCAATGCTGAGGTTGCTGACTTCCAACAGTTTCAAAAAAATCACTCTCCGCTTTTTTTGCAATACAGCTATAATATAACCCGCCGAAATGAAATATTCCACGCTTTCACGCTTTTTCAGATAGAAAAAGTGGCGAAGTGACGCTATAGTAATGATTGAAATTATGTCTGAAGTGCAATCAATGGAGCAAATATTCGATGGAAAAAGTATTCATCACCGGGCGCGGGCTGATCACCCCCTTGGGGAACGGCCTTGCCGTCAACGAGGCGGCGCTGCGGTCGGGGAGATCGGGGATCACCCGGTTTTCGGAATTTATCGATTACAAGCTTGAGAGCCTGGTCGGCGGGGTGCCTGACCACCAGCCGCCGACCACGCTGATCGACCGCAAGAATGCCCGCTTCTGTCCCCCCACCGGCACCATGTCGGTGGTGGCGGTGGAGGA
>CAZRFG010000221.1:0-6010 GCA_964599205.1 uncultured Victivallaceae bacterium | reverse complement strand
ACGGTCGCCCGGCCTGCTTCGCTCAATCGCGCGTCGCAATTCGCGTTGCTCTTGCACCGCTTGTTTCGCTCCCGCAGAGCGGCGTCGGCTCCGCCGACCCCGAGGGGAGCGCTATCGCTTAGCTTCGCTCGCTTTTTAGCGAGCGACCAGCGTTTCGCCGCTGGACCACGCCCCCGTGCGACGGGGAGCGGGGTTGGCGCTTCGCGCTTTTTTTTATTTTTTGCCTGCGGCGCTTTTTTATTTTTTCAGGTTGGCGACGGCACGGCGGAAGCCGGGACCGGCGGCCCGGATCACCGCTTCATCCACACAGAACGTCATCCGGAAATAACCCGCCCGTCCGAATGCCCGCCCCGGCACCACCAAAATCTGCTCCGCCAGCAACGCGTCAATCAACTCCCGCTCATCCGCTACCGGCGACTTCGCAAAGAAATAAAACGCCCCGCTCGGCAAACTGAACTCAATTCCCGCCCCCCGCAACACCTCCGCCGCCGCATCCCGCCGCGCCCGGTAAATCCCCAAGTCCACCTCGGCATCCAGACACTCCAGCAAAATCTGCTGCGCCACCGCCGGCGCATTCACAAATCCCAGAATCCGATTGCACAAGATCAATCCGTTGACCAGCTCCGCCGGATTTTCCATCGCCGGATTCACCGCGATATACCCGATCCGCTCCCCGGCCAGCGACAGACTCTTCGAAAACGAGCCTATCACCACACTGTGCTTGAAAAATTCATACAACGACGGAATTTCCAGCCCGTCGAAGTTGAGAAAACGATACGGCTCGTCCGCCACCACGTAAATCGGCCGCCCGAACTTGCGCTCCGCCGCCGCCACCGCCTCGCCCAGCTCGGCCAGCTCCTCGCGACGGTAAATCCGCCCGGTCGGATTGTGGGGGGAATTGAGGATGATTGCCCGCGTTTTGGCATTGATCGCCGCCGCCAGCGCCGGAACGTCGAGTTCAAAGGTGAAGTCCCGCGACGGCACCGGAATCAGCTTTCCGCCGAAATTGGCGGCGTAAAAATCGTATTCGACAAAGTACGGCGACGGCGTCACCACCTCATCGCCCGCCGACAGCACGGTGCGGAACAAAATATTGATCGCCCCCGCCGCGCCGCAAGTCACCACCACTTTGGACGCATCGAGCTCGCACTTCTGCTCCCGCGACAGCTTGGCGGCGAGTTTTTCGCGCAGAGCCGGATACCCGGCATTCGGCATATATCCCAGCGCCATCGGACTCGCGGCGTGAGCCGCGATCCGGCGCAGCGCCTCGCCCACCGCGGGCGGCGGCGGCAAATCCGGATTGCCCAGACTGAAGTCGTAAACCTTGTCCGCACCGTAACGCTTCTTGAGCTCGAGGCCGGCTTCGAACATTTTGCGAATCCCGGACGAGTTGGCCAGATACCGGGAAATTTCGTCGGTAATAAGTTGCATGTCGATGTTCTCCTTGTCGTCTTTTACTGTACCACCGGAGCGGTTTCTTTTCAATATCCCGTTGACAATTAAAGATACTTGAATAACCTGGAGGACTTTTCGATGAGTGCCAAACGCAAGCAAACCGCGCCCGATCCCGAAGACCCGGTCGAAGAAGCTCTGCTTCGCCGCGCCCTCGGCTTCCGGCAGCAGGAGATCCATTCCGAAGACCTGGTCGACAAAAAAACCGGCGAAATACTCGAAAGCGCCAAACGCCGGGTGGTGACCAAGGAAATTCCGCCCGATGTGCGCGCCCTCCTCTTCTGGCTCAAAAATCGCAAGCCGGAACGCTGGAAAGACCGCAACGACCATGCCATGCTCCCCGATTTCGAACTCGGCGAAGAGGAGGATTTACTGTAAAGCCAAACCGCAAAAAAGAGATCGCCGCCGTTTGGAATCGGCTCCGAAAGGCGGCGGTCGCATAATCGCGAAACCCGGATTATTTGTCGGGCGGCGGCGGCGTGTGCGGCGGCTGGAATTTGATCAGGTTGCCGGTGCTGATCATCTGGTCCACCGCGGCGTTGATCGCCGCATCGGCGTTCTTCTCGCGCTTGGCCAGCTCCGCTTCGATCATTTCCACGCCCCGCTTCATGCTCTCAAGGTGACGGCGGGACTCGACCAGACGCCGGTTGTAGTCTTCGCGAACAAATCCGGCAATCTGCTTTTTCAAGCCGTCCTTGTCCTTGTCGGCGGCGGTACGGTAGGTGGCGATCAGATTCTTGAGCTCCTGTTCGCGGGCCTCTTCCTTTTGCCGGAACTCCTCGGCTTTCTGCTGCATCTTTTTGCGGAAGGCGTCCTGATCTCGGGCCTGGAGCGCGAGCAATTCCTTGCGTTCGTTCTCACTGAGCTGAGAAAAGGCGCGCCACATCATCCGGCCGGAACGGTCTTCCTTGCGCGGGGGGGGCGGCGTGCCGGGCTCCTGCGGCGGCGGCGCCTGCTCGTCGCCGGGGGCGGCCGTCACCGCGAAGCCGGCCAGCAGCAAAAACGAAATCAACATCCAATTACGCATCATAATTCATTCCTGTCCGGTTCAATTCCACTGACTCATGGTCAGCTGGCGAGAGTTGAGTTCCGAAGAAAGATTGTACGACTCCTGTTCCAGTTTCGACCAGTCGAGCAGCGCCAATGCTTCATCGCCGCCGGAAGCCGGCGCGGGCGCGCTCTGGCGGTACTGGAAAATGCCGAACACCAACAGCATCGCCGCCGCCGCCGCAAAGGGCGAAAAACGGCGGATCAGCCGCATCCGGCGCCGCGCCGCGGTCGCCCGCCGGGCCGCCGCGAGGACGGCGAAGTTGAGTTCGCCGGGAACGTCGGAGCCGGGCAGCTCCAAGCCGCCCGCAAACCCGTTTTCGAGCTCCGACTGCCGGTCTTTGACAAATGGGGTTTTCATGGCAGAATACCTCCTTGGTCGATATTTCGCAAATAATTTTTCAAATTTTTCAACGCATATTGCATCCGGGCCAGCGCGGTGTTGATCGAACACTGCTGGATCTCGGCGATCTCCTTGAACTGCAAATTGTCGTTGCGCAGCAAAAACACTTCGCGCTGTTCGAGCGGCAACACCTGCAACGCTTCGCCGATCACACCCTTGAGTTCATCCTCGTCGATCTCCCGCCACGGCTCCTCGCCGGGCGGCGCCTCGAGCTCCGGCATCTCCTCGCGATCAAGCTCGATCATCATCCGGTCCTTGCGGCTGCGCCGCATCCGGTCGATCATCAGATTGTGGCCGATCCGGAACAGCCAGGCCGCGAAAAAACCCTGCTCGCGATACTTCGGCAACTGGGCGATCACCCGCAGCCAAGTCTGCTGAAAGAGGTCGTCGACCTCGGCGCTCCGTCCCGGCAGGAGATTGTTGAGATAACCGTACAGCCGCTTGTGATGGCGGTAGTACAGGGTCTCGAAATCGGCCTCGTTGCCGGCCAGATAGCCTTGGATCAGATCGAAGTCGCTGAGCTCTTCCACTGGTTCTTTCCGTTTCTTTCAACCATCATAACGCATTGCCGGGTCGAAAAATTGCATTTGCCGCCGATAATATACCATATCCGGATTATTTTTGCATCTCCGGGAGCGAAAACTTGTGAATATTTGTCACCGTCACTTGAAAATAACAACGACCGGCAGTACCTTTTCGGCGTGATCAAACGACCGGCAAAACAGATGGAGTGGTCATGAGTCGGGAAGAGCCGGACAAAACCATGGTGATCAACCGCGTCGAGACGGATGTCGATACCAAGACGCAGAAGATCCCCAAAACCAAAACCGGGCGCGGCGTCGCGGGCAAAACCTCCAAGGCGCTGGCCACGGTGTGGGGCGTATCCCGCTCTTTTTTCTCCAAGCGTCGCGACGTCACCCGGGAAATCGTCCTCAGCGAGACGCCGACTTCGAGCCGGGAAATCGCCGGCGACCTGCTGGAACAGACCTCCGACCGCCAGCTGGATCTGGTCCGGCTGGAAGCGGTCTACGAAGAGATCGAGCCCTTCTGCGAAGGCGGCCAGGGGATCATTTCCAAAGCCGCCGACCGCACTCTCCGCCGCCAGGTGGTGATCAAGAGCCTCAAAAAAGAGTTTCTCGACATCGCCGACGCCCGCCGCGGTTTCCTCACCGAAGCCAAAGTCACCGCCCAGCTCGACCATCCCGCGATCGTGCCGATTTACTCGCTCAACGGCGACGACGGCAACGGGCTCCACTTGTCGATGAAGCTGATCAACGGCATGACGCTGCTCGACTACCTCGAGCGGATCCGCTCCAACTATCAGCGCGACGGCATCGCCCGCTACGATGAACAGAAAGCGATCCTGAGCCGCCTCGAACTCTTCATCCGGATCTGCGAAGCGATGAGTTACGCCCACAGCCGCAACATCATGCACTGCGACCTCAAGCCGGAAAACGTGATGATCGGCGAATACCGCGAAACCTACATCATGGACTGGGGCATCGCCCGCCATATCAAGAGCACCCCCGAGGAGGACAAGGAGGCCGAGTCCGGCCGGATCGCCGGCACCCCGCGCTACCTCGCCCCGGAAGTGCTGCGCGGCGAAAAGCGCGACCAGCGCGCCGACATTTACGCCCTCGGCGTAATGCTCTTTGAAGTGGTCTTCCTCAAAACCGCATTCTCCGGCAATACCGAAAAAGAAGTCCTCCAGCAGGTCGGACGCGGCCGGGTCGAACCCCTCGAACACCAGTTCGGCATCCGGATCGACACCGATTTGAAGGCGATCATCTGGAAGGCCATGTCTTTCAACGTCGGCCGACGGTATCACACCGTCGAGGCGTTGCTTGATGATCTCCGGCGCTATCTGCGCGGCGAAGAGGTCGCCGCCAATCCCGACGGCTGGGCGACCAAAACCATCCGCTGGGCCGGGAAACACCGCCGGCTGATGCTGCTCCTGGCGATCGTCGGTTTGTTCGCCGGGATTTTCGGGGTGGCGGTGGCGTTTTACCAGGGAATGACCCAGGCGATCGAGAGCCGCAAACTCTCGACCGCGATCGGCGTCGCCTACAGCCGCTGCGCCGATTCGGCGACCCAGATCACCATGGAGTTCCTCAAGCTCGAACGCGCGCTCGACACCGTCACTTCGCAAGCGGTGGTCCGGCTCGACGCCCGGGTGACCCCGATGGGACAGCCTGAGGGGCAGATCCCGCTCTACAAAGTTTACAACAACCCCGCCACCCGCCCGCCGGGCACGGTTTTCGCCAAAGCCTACAACCAGTGGCTCGACCCCGACCGCATCTGTTATCAGGCCCCGCCCGGACTGGAAAACACCGGCGGCTCCGAATTCGTCCGGCTCGCCCCCCTGGTCGAAACCATGCGCGACCTCTGGATCAACAGCGACCGTCCGGTCGGCACCCCGGGGGCCAGCGACGAAAAGGCCGCCATCGAGCAGGCGCTCACCGACGGCAAGACCATCCTCTGGATTTACCTCGCGCTCGCCGACGGCTTGCAGTTCTGCTACCCCGGTAACGGTGCGTATGAAGACAACTACGACTCGCGCACCCGCTCGTGGTACACCGAAGCCGCCCGCGGCACCGGCACCGCGGTCTGGAGCGATCCCTATTTCGACACCGGCGTGGAGGGCAACTCGCTGATCATCACCTGTTCGCAGCAGATGCTCGCCAACGACAAGCTTTACGGCGTGGCCGCCGTCGACGTGTCGCTCGACCGGGTGGTCAAAGTGATGAAACAGCACGGCAACAAAGAAGATTTCGTGATCAAAAAAATGCTGATCAACGCCGACGGCAATATCCTGGTCGATTCGCGCGAGATCTATGCGTACAACACCGATCTGCCCGACAGCAGCGTCAGCCACCGCGAATTCAAACCGTTCCCCAACCGCAAACTCTTCAGCCGGATGTTCACCCGCCGCTTCGGGGCGCTGGCGGAAGAGGAGGCGGGACGCCAGGTGCTCTACGTTTTCGCCCCGATCACCCCGCTCAACTGGATCTACGTCGAGAAAATCAATCTCGCCCCTTTCATCACCTACTGCAACCGCCAGTCGCTCAATATCGAAGCGATGCGCCAGCTCCTCGAAAAGAGCAAATA
>CAZRFG010000220.1:0-6013 GCA_964599205.1 uncultured Victivallaceae bacterium | reverse complement strand
CCGGGAATCGCGCGTTTCCCCCCCCCGGGCCGAGAGAGCGCCAGCGACCGGCTCGGAGCCCCGAGGCCGACGGTCGGCCTCGGCGGGGGTACCCGCCTCGCGATCCGGGGGCAGCTTACGCGCCCCGACTCCTACTTGACTCCGTACACCGCCTTGCCGCAGCGGATCAGCACGCGGTCACCCGCACTCACGATCTCGTCGGCATTCTCCGGCAGTTTGAACTCCGCCACCGGACCCCCCGCGCCGTCAAACACCATTCCGCGCCGCCCCCCGGTGACGTAAATTTTCTTCCCCGCCACCCCCACCTTGGCCGGCATGAACGGCAACGGCTTGCTCCACAATGCCTCCGCCCTGCCGTCAAGCAAGACCAGCTCGCGGAACTTGTTCACCATCGCAATCTCCGGCCGCTTGTCCCCGGTCACATCCCCCGCCGCCAGGTCGAGATAGAATTTCCCCATCCCCTTGTCCCCCGGCCCCAGGTTCAGCTGATACTTGGGCTTGCCGTCGCCGTCGTACACATTCAGCCACAAGTACATTCCCTGGCTGTCCGCCGCCGCCTCATCCTTGCCGTCGCCGTCGAAGTCGGCGATGAACGCCTTGGTCCGGTACAGCGATCCGAACGACGGGAAGTTCTTGAATCCCGGCAGGTTGTCGCGGAACCGCACCGCACTTGAACCGTCGGCGCCATCCACCGTCCACATGTAGTTGCCGTCCGCCGCCGAATGGCGCAGCGCAAAGACATTTTCAAAGCCATGCTTGCCCTTGATCACCCCCAGCTGCCGCCCCGGCCCCCAGGTGTGGGGATAACGCCGGATCAAATTGCCGTCCGCGGCGATCTTCTCGGTGGTACAGGCGCTTCCGGCAAACAACGCCTCGCCGTCGCGGGTCGCGGCCACCGCCAGCGAGTAAACTCCGGGATATGCCGGTTTGAACCAGTAATACTTCTGGGTCGCCTTTACTTCGGGAGCCAGCACCGAGGTGAATACCCAGCGCCGGGAACCGTCGGCATTGAACGCGATCACCTTGTCGTCGGCACAGCCGGCGAGGATCAATTTTTCTTTGGGCCATTCGATCGCACTCTGAATCCGCGCGTCGGCGTCGAAACTTTTCAATACTTTGCCGTCGGGACCGAGCCGGAAAAGCCTGGCCCCGGAGGCCGCCAGAAAGTCGCCCCCGGCGAGCGGGGTCAAGACACTGACCGGTTCCGCGAATTCAACGAACTTGACCGCCTTCCAATCGGGCAGCATCAGCGCCGCCGCCTTGGCTCCGGCGGCTGCCGGAACGACCGCGTCGAGCGCTTTGCGATACTTCGCCAGCGCCGCATCCGGCAGCTTGAGGCTGAAAATATTGTCGCCGGGATTGAGCTTTTCGCTCTTGCCGCCCTCCAAACGAATCGCGCCCGCCGCCGCCGATTGGACGGTCGCTTCGCCGGAGACGAGATCCCAGTCCACCGTCACTTTGCCGTCGCTCTGGAACACCCCGTCGATCCGGGTGGCGTTGAGGGCAAAGAGATGGTTCGCCTCGAGCAACGCCAGTTCGGCGCGGCCGAAACGGCTTTCGCCGGTGAACGCAATCGCCGGTTCGGGGGCGATGATCTTGGCGCTGCCGGCGTCGAGCCGCACGACTTGCGCCGGCGCGGCGCCGGTTTCGGACTTGATCAAGGTGAAAATACTTTCGGAGCGGTTTTTGACCCCGGCGAACTTGACTTTGGTATAGGCGCTCTGGCCGTCGATGATGCCGCTCTCGCCGTTGGCGGTGGTGAGCGCGGTCTGCTCCGCGGCGGCCGGAACGAGCGAGATCGACTGCGCCCCGAGCCATGCCGTTTTGATCTGGGGATTGACCGCGGCGACTTCGATTTCCAGCTGGTGTTCGCCCTTGGCAAGTTCGACCTTGCCGAGCGAAACCACTTCCGGCTGGAGGTCGCCCGCTTCGCTGTAGTGCGGCACCTTGGCTTTGAGGAGTTTGCCGTCGAGTTTGAGATTGACCTCCGCCGCCCGGGAGTTGTGCTGCATCAAGGTGATTTTGAGCTCGCCCGCAAAGGCGTTGGCGAGGTCGAAGCCGATCTGCGCGCGGTCGCCCGCTTTGACGGTTTCAAACAGCGTGTTGCGGTCGCCCGACGTGATCCGGCACTCCGGCACGGCGGCGAGCTTGCAGTCGCGAAGCCGCAACTCGTTGCTCCCCGCCACCGCGAGCTTCCCCGGCTCCGCCGCCGCCGTCACCGGCGCGGCGGTCTGGAAATTGAGCACCGCGGTGAGTTCCCCGGAGTCGGAGCGCGGGGTCACCGTGTCGGCGATCACCGCGAATTCGCCCTTGCGCAACAGCAGTTTGCGCTGCCAATCGCAGTAGGCGTGATCCGGCACGCCGCCGGCGAACCAGACGCTCCGTCCGGTGACGCCGAAATCGTCGATTTCGCCCATGGTCGGGATATGCGCTTCGGTGCCCCCCGCGAGATAGGGCTGGAGATAGTTGCCGAGGCCGGCAAGAATGTTGCGCCCGTTGATCCGCAATCCGGAGATCGACAGGAGCTTGTAGGGCGTCCGGTACTCCTCGTTGAAGCAGTTGACGCTGATCCAGTCGCCGCCCGCGCCGAGTTTGTCGCGGTAGCCGATGCCGAGGAAGCAGTTTTCAATCGGGTTGGCGAGGTTGAACATTTTGTGTTCGGCCGGGCTCATCGGAGCCGCCGTCCACTTGCCGGCGAGTTCGACCGGCGGGCGCTTGGCGATCCGGCCGCCGGGCGCGAAGCTCGGGCCGATCCGGAATCCCGGTTTGGCCGGCGGCAGCAAGTCGGCGTAATAGAGGTATTTGCCGTCGCCGGTCTGCTCGGCGGCGAGGTAAAAGGTCAGCCGCGAGGCGGTGCCGAGGATTTCGCTCGAGCCGGTGCCGTTCCACTGGGTTTCAAAGAAGCGCAGCGCATTGGCCCACGCCCCCTCGGGATTGAAGTTGCGTTCGCCCGTGAGGGCGAGGTAATTCGCGCCCGGATTGACCGCGCCCGAGAGGAACCAGCCGACGATGCCGCGCTCCCCCTCGATCCAGCCGTCCGGACGCTGGAGGTACGCCATCGCCCCGGTCGCCGATTTGAGCGCCCGTTTCCAGGTCGCATCGGGATAGTCGCGATCAAAGTAACGGGCGAGGACATAGAGTGAAATCGCCGCCCACTGGCCGTGGCGGCTGGGTACCACCGCGGTGCCGGAGCGGCCGTAGACCATTTTGCCGATGCCTTCGTGGTCGAGCTGGCGGGCGAGGGCCTGGGTGACCTTGAGCCGGTCTTCGTCGCTGAACACCGGATGCTCCTCGATGAGATCCCAGAGGAGGATCATCTGGTGCCCCATGTAGTGATAGGGTGAAGAGAGCGGGGTGGCGGGGTTCTCGATGCTCTCGGGGTTGAACTTCTGGAAATCCTTGATCGCGGCGGCGTCGGGGAAGGCGAGGCGCAGGAATTCTTTGGCGTACTTGGTGTCGCCGGTCTGGTAAAAGAGCGCCATCTGGGTCGCGACGTAGTTCCAGCCGTAGCCGAAGGTCATACCGGAGAGCATCCGCGAATTGTAGCTGTCGGGGTTGTAGCCGTCGACTTCGCCGGTATAGGCGGGGACGCGGAGTTTGACCAGATGCCCGAGTTCTTTGGGCTTGGCGGCCAGCTCTTTGAGCAGCGCCTTGACCGCGTCGTTGACGCCGGGGTCGTCGCTGCCGCCGGCGATGATCACGTTGAAGTTGCCGCCGGTCGGATTGTGGAGCGAACGGAGCTCAAAACCGCCCGCTCCGGGGTAGGTCGAGTCGGTGTAGACGAACCCCTGGCGGTACAAACGGTCGAGGAGCTCGTTGTTGTCGCGCGAGCCGATCGCAATCACGTTGCTTTTAAGCGGGAGCGGGACTTTGCCGCCGGCGACGACCGGGACTTTGGTTCCGGTGATCGCTTCGATCGCGGCGGCGACTTGCCGCGCCCCGTCCGCCGCCGCCGGAGTGGAGCCGGCGGCGATCACGATGCCGTCGAGCCGGGTTGCGAGCGACAAATTTTTGAGCTTGCCGATCACCGGGGTCATGCCGTCGCGGGCGACGGCGGGGGTGAATTCGTTGACCTTTTTCAGCTCGACCTTTTTGACCGCGACGGCGGGCGAGCCCTGTTTGCGGGTGTAGACGTAAAGCCGGATGGTTTTGGTCCCCTCCGGAACTTCGATGCCGACGCGGGCGGTGCTGAAACTTTGATCGCTCGCCGCTTCGAGCGGGACTTGGGCGTATTTGTCCTGCGGCAGAATCCTGATTTGCAGGAAAGCGCCTTCGGCATCGGCGTCGGCGCGCTGGAGTTTCGCTTCGACGACGGCTTCGTACTTGCCGGGTTCGGTCACCGCGACATCCTGTGAAATTCCCGCTTCGGCTTTGTCGTCGGGGTCGGTGATCAGGAGCAAGCCGTTCTCGACCCGGGCGCTCGGTTTGACCGTGCCGTATGCACTCCAGCCAGTCGGGAAGCCGCCAGGGCCGACGGTCGTGAAGTCGCCGTTGCGAAGCTCGCCGGGTTTGCCGGGCATTGCCGCCGCAACCGGCGCGGCGGGCGCGGAGCTGAAATGCTCAACCTTGTCGAACTTGAAATTTTTGATCCGGAAATCGGGCGTCTGGGCGGCGTAGGTCCAGATGAAGACCTGGGCCCGGTCGCTGCCGGCCGGAATGTCCATGCCGACCGTGGTGGTGCCTTTGACCAGCGGCTTAAAGGCGAATTTGCCCGAGGGCAGCGCCCGCAGCTGGATCAGCGCCCCTTCGAGCGTGGAGCCCGGCAGCGGTTCGGCGTCGATTGCGATTTCATATTTGCCGCCACCCGCCTCGAGCGGGAAAATCCGGCTGAGGCCGGTTTCATCACTGCCGCTCGAGTCGGTGATCCGGACCGCGCCGCCGTCTTCGCAGCGGATGCTGCCGGGGCCGATTTTGCCATAGAGCGTCCAGCCTTTGGGGAGGCTGTTTTCTCCCTTTTCGAACGGCATTCCGACCGCCGGGAGCGTAACAAAGAAAACGGAGAAAAAGGCGAACACGGTCAACAGCTTGGCGGTCATAACGCTCCTTTGCCGCCTCTCAATAGGCGGCGTTGTTATTGGCTTCGTTGGTGGTGGTTTTGAGTCCGGAATAGTAGTTCCAGACGGTGTAGTTGGTGCCTCCGACGAGGTCCGACGTCTTGGCCCCCCTGAGCTTGCCGACGTGACCGTCGACGAAAAGCACGTTGGCCAGATCATTTTTGTGCCGTTTCCAGGCGACGCCGTCGTAAGTGCTGCCGAAGCCCCAGGTCTGGCTGGTGTAAATCGCGTAGTAGCCGTCCATCATGTCGATTTTGACCGCGGCGTTGCGGATCGCGCCGCTTTTGTGGGGACGGTAGGTAGCATTGGCGAGCTCCGCCACCGAGGAGCTTCCCCAGTAGCCGCCGAGGATCTGATTGCGGGCATAAGCACCGTTGAGCTGATAGGGAGCTCCGCTCGGGTTGTAAAGGTAAAATACCGTGCTCGGGGTGCTTGAAGTGCTGATCCCCCACTTGGTGTCGACCACGCCGTCTTCGGAATAGGCGGTCGGGCACATCGGCGCGGCGTAGACGATTTTGCCGGCGTTGGCGCCGTCGCGCCGGACCCGGGAACAGAGGTTGCCGACGTAACCGGCGGTATGGAGCGCATTGGGCCACCAGATCTGCCCGCCAATGCCTTTCTGCGAACAGGGCAACACGAACTCCTCGTTGTCGGCTCCGTAAAAGCCGGAACCGACGCCGAGCTGTTTGAGGTTGTTGACGCAGCCGGTTGAGCGGGCTTGTTCACGCGCTTTGTTGAGGGCGGGCAGCAGCATGGCGGCAAGAATGGCGATGATCGCGATGACGACCAGAAGCTCGATCAGGGTAAAGGCCTTCTTTTTCATAATGGGCTCCTTGTTAACGGGCTAAGGATTGATCTGGCGACAAATATATCTCAAATCGGCGACAAATCAATCCCTCGCCGTCAATAGGCGTTATCGCTGACGTTCTTCTGCTCGATGTGGTAATTCCAGATGCTGA
>CAZRFG010000219.1:0-6104 GCA_964599205.1 uncultured Victivallaceae bacterium | reverse complement strand
GAAGTTTCGGCGAGAGTTTGCTAGTGAGATAAATCGAGGTCGGGCCGTCCGCCCCCCCGATGATCCCGATGCTGGCGGCGTCCTTGAGGTCGAATTCGATGCCGATCCCCATCATGGTCAGCAGCAACGCGCCGACCAGGGCGGAGAAAATACCGAGCTGGGCGGCTCCGCCCAGCAGCGCGGTTTTGGGATTGGCGATCAGCGGGCCGAAGTCGGTCATCGCCCCGACTCCCATGAAGATCAGCAGCGGGAAGACCCCCGACTCGATCCCGACCGCGTAGATCTGCCCCTGAAGCCCGTCCGGACCGGAGATGCCGGCGACCGGAATATTGGCGAGCAGCGCGCCGAAGCCGATCGGCAGCAGCAGCAGCGGTTCGAATTCCTTGAACACCGCAAGGTAGATCAGCACCAGCGCCACCATCATCATCAGCACCCGGCCGAGGCCGAGAATCCAGGTGTTGGGGAAATCGACCCCGGTCTGGCGGATGATGTCATAAAGCCCGGTGCTCTGCCACAGCCCGACAAAGGAGTCGCCCCAGCCGGCCAGCCGGTTGCTGGCGAGTCCGCCCTTGACCGAGTCGTGGGAGAGTGCGGTGGCGGCAAGTTCGGCGAGGAAGGTGCCGTTGAGTTCGCCGGTGCCGGCGAGCGCATTGGCTTCCTGGAGTTTGACCAGCGCGGCGGGATCCTTGCCGAGCTCGGAAGCGGCGGCGAGGCCGTCGGTCAGCCGGATCACCTTCATCGACTGGGTGATTTTGACCTTGCCCTTACTGCGCCCCTCGGGGTTGACCACCAGGACTTCGCGTCCGGGCAGCAGCAGCTGGCCGGGGGCCATCGAGAGCGAATAGACGACCGCCGGTTTGTTCCAGATGTAATAAAGCTCCCAGTTGCCGGCGGCGTTCTGCTTCCAGAAGAAGACTTCGTCGCTGACCGGCGAAGCCGCTTTCTCATCGGCGCCGGCGGCGGGGTTGGCGAAGCCGACCAGCGCCAGCAGCGCAATCAGAATTGTTTTTTTCAAAAACCGCATTGCTCAGTTCTCCTCAATGCGAGCCAGCACGTCGCCGGCGGCCACCACCTGGGCCTGATTGACCAGAATTTCCGCCACCCGGCCGCCCTTTTCGGCCTTGATTTCGGTTTCCATTTTCATCGCTTCCATCACCAGAATGGTGTCGCCTTCGGCGATGTCGCTGCCGGCGGGGGCGATGATTTTGACAACGGTGCCGGGGAGCGGCGATTTGACGTCGACGGCGCCGCCGGTTTGGGCAGCGCCGGTCGGGGCGGCGGCGGCAGCCGCACCTTCGGCGACTTTGACCGCGAAGGTCTTGCCGTTGACTTTGGCGTGATAGGCGCTGCCGTCGGCGGCGAGTTCGACCGTGATCGCTTTGCCGTCGACGGTGGCGGTGAAAGCTCCGCCGGCGGCCTTCCTGGGCTCGGCGGCGGCCGGGGCGGCGGCCTTCGGGGCTTCCTTGTAGCGGATGCCCTGCGGCTTCTTGCCCTGGAGGAATTCGAGGCCCTTGTCTTCGCAGGCGGCGACGATGAAGATGTTTTCATCGGTCACCGGCAGTCCGGCGGCTTCGAGTTTGGCCTTCTGGGCGGCGATGCCGAGTTTGGGATTGCGGTTGTTGATGGCGTGAACGTCCTCGGTGGTCGGCGGCAGGCCGAGCTGTTCCGAAGCGAGTTTGACGATCTCCGGATCCGGCGCGGCCGGAGTGCGGCCGAAGTAGCCGAGCACCATTTTGCCGTAGCCGTCGGAAATCTTCTTCCACTTGCCCTGCATCACGTTGGCGAAGGCCTGCTGGAAGTAGAACTGGGATACCGGGGTCACCGAGGTGCCGAAGCCGCCCTTGGCGACCACTTCCTGCATCGCTTCGATGGTGGCTTCGTATTTGTCGAGACAATTGTTGTCGCGCATCATCTGGGTGTTGGCGGTCAACGCGCCGCCGGGCATGGGGGAGAAGATGATCTTGGGCGTGACTTCCTTTGATTCCGGCGGGATGAAGTAGCGGCTCATGCAGTCTTCAAAGGTCTTTTCCGCCTTGCGGATCTTGTCGGGATCAATGCCGAGGGTGTATTCGGTGCCGCGCATCGCATGCCACATCACCAGGATGTCGGCCTGGCAGGTGCCGCCGGACATCGGCTCCATTGCGAGGTCGATGATGTCCGCGCCGCCCCGGATCGCCGCCAAGTTGCAGGCGACCGCCTGGCCGGCGGTGTCGTGGGTGTGGAATTCGATTTTGACCTGCTCGCCGAGCATCGCGCGGGCGCCCTTGACGGTTTCATAAACCGTTTCCGGGGTGGAGGTGCCGGACGCGTCCTTGAAGGCGACGCTGTCAAAGGGGACCCCGTCGTCGAGGATCGCCTTGAGGCTGTCGAGGTAGAATTTTGAGGTATGGGCGTAGGCTTCGTGGATGCCCGGGGGCAACCCCATCATGGTCACCGTGACCTGGTGCTTGAGGCCGGCGGCGGCGATCGAGCGGCCGGAGACGGCGAGGTTGCGGACGTCGTTGAGCGCGTCGAAGTTGCGGATGGTCGAAATGCCGTGCTTCTTGAACAATTTGGCATGGAGATCGATGATGTCCGAGGACTGCGAGATCAAACCGACCACGTTGGCGCCGCGCGACAGGGTCTGGAGATTGACGTCGGGGCCGACCGCGGCGCGGCAGCGGTCCATCATTTCAAAAGCGTCTTCCTGGCAGTAGAAATACAGACTTTGGAACCGGGCTCCGCCGCCGATTTCGAAGTTATTGATTCCGGCTTCCTTGGCGGCGACCAGCGCGGGCAAAAAGTCGTCGGTTTTGGCGCGGGCGCCGACGCAGGATTGGAAACCGTCGCGGAACGAGGTGTCCATAAACTCGATTTTTTTCATGGGGCTCCTTACTTTATAATGGATTACTGACGGTTTTTGCGATAGAGTTCAACGGCGGCGACCGCGGCGGCGACCGCGGCGGTGTCCTCGGCCGGGGCGGCTTTGGGGGCCGGCGCGGGGGCGGCGGGCGCTTCCAGGAGGTGAGCGAAGGGGCGTACTGCGATCTGCAGTCCCTTCATACAATAGACCATCAGCGTCAGGAACGCGTATACCGTTCCCATGCCGAAGACTAGAAGTTTGAGTCCGTCAAGAAATAATTCCCAATTGCTCACGTTCGTTTCTCCTGTTTATGATGTTGAACTCTCAATGGATGTTGTGCCATTTCACCCGGTCCCGGTTGATCCGGACATCGCCGCAGTCAAAGCGTCGCGCCGTACCGTCGGAGCCGCGCAGGATCATCGCCCCGTCAGGGTCGATCCCGGCAAAAATTCCGCAGTGTATTTCTCCTTTTCCGTCAATGATTTCCAGGTATTGCCCCAGTAATTTATGTTGAGTTTTCCAAGTTTCGAAGAGCTCATCAGGCTGAGCCAGTTTTGCACTATAATATCGAGACAGTGATTTTTCAAGCGAATTAAGCACAATTCTTAAATCAAATTCGCGATTTGCGGCCAGGCGGAGCGAAGTGGCGCGCTGGTCGATGCCGGCGAGCTGGGCGGCATTCATGTTGACATTGAGGCCGATGCCGGCGATGATGCCGGCGATCCGGTCGCCTTCGAAGCCGGTGCTTTCGCACAGGATGCCGGCGACCTTGGCGTCGCCGAGATAGACGTCATTGGGCCATTTGAGGAAAGGCTTGAGTTCGGGAGCCAGCTCCCGGATGGTGTCGATGGCGGCGAGGCCGAGGACGGCGCCGCAGAGGACGGGGCTTTTGACCTGTTTGATCACCAGCGAAGCGTAGAGGTTGACGCCGGGCGGCGACTCCCATTTGCGACCGAGCCGTCCGCGTCCCGCGGTCTGGCTGGAGCTGACCACCAAAGTCCCGTCGGCGAGTTCGGCGAAGCGATTTTTGGCGTAGGTATTGGTCGAGTCTACGGTATCGAGTTGGAGCAGTGTAATTTCCATCGTCACCAAAGTTACAGCGTCCCCGGTCGTCCCGGGGACGCGATCAGTTGCGCATCGAAGAGCCGTAGGGATTGATTTCCCATTCCACCGGCCGGTTCTGCGGCAGCGGGCTCACGCCCCGCCGCTCCTGCTCGGAACAGCCGGTCAGGATGACCGCAAAAAGCAAAAACGCCACCGGAAGGGCGGCGTTTTTGACAACTTCAGTGAAATGCCGCATCATTTTCCGGCAAGCAGACCGTAGTCGTTCATTTCGAGCACCTGAAGCGCCACCGCGGCGGCCACCAGGACGAACGTGATCACGATCATGACAGTGTAAAATTTGGAGTTGAACATGGCGAAGCTCCTCCCGGTCGGTTACTTGGTCTCGGGTTTGGTGACTTCGAAGAAAACGGTGTCCCCGACCTGAATGGTCTGGTCCGGCGCGGTTTCGGCGGTTTCGGCGATCGAGCAGTCGCCGTCAACCGTGGTCAGCTTGATTTTGCCGACATACTGAACGTTGGCCGAGTCCATATTGCGGGCAACCACCAGCGTCATGCCGGCCGCGAGTTCGGGATTGACGTCGATGGTCTTGTTGCCGAGCGGCTGTTTGATCACGGTGTTTTTGCCGACGTTGATGGCGATGAAACCGAACTTGGTGTTGACTTCGATCACCGAGCCGCGCAGCTGGGCACGGCATTCAGCCGAGCCGTTGGCCCACGGGGTGAAGACCGAGTCGGTATCGAGGCCGAGCGCCTTGCGGTACTGGGCGATTTCAGTTTCCTTGCCGGAGATGGTGCTGTTGAGGGTGGTGATCTGGCCGTCGCGCGATTTCACCTGGTTTACGCTCTGTCCGAGCTGGCGCTTGAGGTCTTCGATATTGCCGAGGGCGTCGTTGTACTTTTTCTTGAGTTCACGCACCGAGTCGGCGATTTTGGTGAGGGAGGCGGCATAGGCGCTTTCATCGAGATTCGGCGAGGAGGAGCCGGTGACGGTGGCGATGGCGCGCACGTTGCTCTGGTAAGCGGCGAACTGGGAGCGAATCGCTTCGATTTTGGCGTCAAACGCGCGGAAGGCTTCGTCGGCCTTGTCGGAGCCGAGGTCGGCGGTTTTGAGCTCGACGCCGATCTTGTTGGCGGAGGCGACCAGAGCGCCGATCATTTTGTCGCGGCGGTTCTTGAAATCGGAGATCGCGCTCAAGGTGTCGTTGGCGCTGGCGTTGTAGCTGGCGATGGCACGGTAGACTTCAGCCGACGGAAGATTGTTCATATCGACGATCTGACCGGCGCGGCGGAGGGCGTCGGCGAGGGCGTTGCGCTCGGTGACCAGCGTGGCGGCCTGCTGCTGGAACTTGCCGAGCAGGGGATCGATTTTGTCGTAATTGGCGTGTCCGAGCGCGGCGGGCGAAAGCTCATTGCCGAGTTGAGTACCGCTGCCCTTGTCCAGTTCCGCGGCGGCCTTGTTGACGGCGGTCGCCATTTTGTCCCAGCCGGACACCATTTGCGTCCGCTTTGCAAAGAGCAAATACGAGGCGGTGGCGCTGACTCCGGCCAGAATCAGGATCAGGATGCACAATATGACGTTCAATACTTTCATCTCAAGAACTCTCCCAGCAAACCTATGGTTGATATATAAAATCAAAACGCAATTAAAAGCGACGCCTCAACTGTAGCATTGCCTTTTAAAATTGTCAACCCCGAAAGCGACGATTAATCGGTTTTTTTTATCGATTTTCTGAAAAAAAAACCAAAAAACCGGTCATAATACGGTTTTAACCCCCGGCACCGCGGCCAGCAGTTTCGGGAGTTCATCGAGGGTCCGGCGCGAGTCGATCCGCACCGGCGCGACCAGCGTCCGGTATTTGCCGGAAGAGGAGCTCCGCCCCTCGGCAAGTTCTGGCGTCATGCCGAACCCGGCGAAAATCCGGCGCAGCTCTTCGCGGCAGTCGGCATCGGCGGCGACGATGATCCGGAAGGTCCAGTCGACCGGGAAACTGATCTCCGGCGGCTTGTCCATTATTTGCGCTCCTGCCAGTAGGGGGACATTTTGCGCAGGGTTTCGACAATGCCGGGCAGGACCTCGACCACCTTGTCGACATCGGAGGCGGTGTTGAATTTGGAGAAGCTGAAGCGGATGGTGCCGTGGGCAAAGGTATAGGGGATGCCCATCGCCCGCAGCACATGGGACGGCTCCAGACTGCCGG
>CAZRFG010000218.1:0-6136 GCA_964599205.1 uncultured Victivallaceae bacterium | reverse complement strand
CAATCTGATCGCCTTCGCCGGGGCGTGGGGGCTCTATCTGGCCGCGGCGCCGTTCAAGGGGGACTATTCCTACGCCCTCGCGATCACCTTCGGCGCGCTCTTTTTCATGCTCTATTCCTGCCTCGGCATCTTCTTCAACATCCTCAACCGGGAGAAGAGTACGATCATCGAAATCCTCTTCACCGTCGCCAATGCCGGGGTCTTTGCCTTGCTCACCGTGCCGCCGACAATCCGGCTCTTCGGGCGGGAATACGCCGCCATCCTGACCCTGGCGACGGCGGTCTGGTTTGTGCTCCAGCTGCAAGCTTTGCTCAAAATGAAGCTGGAGGACAAGAATCTCTTGCTGACGCTGCTGACCATGTCGAGCGCATTCCTCGCGCTCAGCATCCCGCTCTCGCTCGCTCCCGACGTGCTCGGGGCGGCGTGGGCGATCCAGGCGCTGGCGATGCTCTTCATCGGCTGCCGCAGCAATACCCGCTTCCTGATCAAGCTCGGCTACCTCGTCTTTGCGCTCGCCGGGGTGTATCTGATGAGTTACAGCCTCGACCACAGTTATTTCCGCCATGCTCACTCCGACTGGGTCAACCGGCTGGTCAACTTCGGCACGTTCTCGCTGACTTTGGCGGGGGCCTACTTTCTCCTCCGCAAACGCGACCGCGAAACGGTCGACAGCGCGCCGTCGCAGGTCATGCTCTATCTCCTCTGGGGGGCTTCGCTGATCTTCATACTGGGCGAAATGTCGCTCCTCCACCGCAATGGCGAACCCCAGTTCGCCCACGCCGGGATGCTGGCCGCGGGGGCGCTCTATCTATATTTCCTCACCCGGCTCTTCCGCCGGTTCGAACACCCGGTGACGCTGGTCGCAAGCGTGGTCGGAGTCGCCATCCTGATGGTCGGGGCGATCCTGACCGTCCGGCTCGAGGACGGCTGGGGATGGCTCCGCGTCCTGGAATATTTGTTCGCGGTAGCGCTGCTGACGGCGGCGACGCGGAGTTTCTCCGGCGAAGCCGTACCGGCGCGGACCTTTTTTGCGGTGGCGGCGATGGCGGTGTGGTTCGGCTACAGCACGCTTGAGCTGCGTCATCAGGTCGCCGAATTCAATCGCGGCGGAGCCAATGCGGCGGTATCAATCCTGTGGGGCGTCTACGCGCTCACCATGCTCGGCGCGGGGGTGGTTCGCAAGGTCAAAGCGCTCCGGATCGCCGGACTGGCGCTCTTCGCCGTCACCGGGGTCAAAATATTTTTCCTCGACCTCGCCCGCGCGCCGACCCCCTACCGGATCGCGGGATGCATCCTGATCGGCGCCGGGATGATGGCCGGAGCCTGGTTCTACACCCGATTCAAAGCGAGGTTCGAAAATGAAAACTGAAATCGCCGCCCTCCTCGCGGCGGCCGTCGCCGCCACCCTCGCCGCCGCCGCGCCGGAGGAGTTCCCGTATTTCAAGACGCTGACCGCCAAACCCTCCGGCGCGCAGCTCGCGATCTACCGGGTCGAACCCGAATTGTACCGGCGCTGCGACCGGATCGGAAGCGATTTGCGGCTCTTCGACGCAAGCGGCCGCGAATACCCCTTTGCGCTGGTCGAGGAACCGGCGGCCGGCTCCGAAGCCGACTTTTTCACTCCGGAAGCGGGCAAAATGACCGACTTCAAGCGCAATCCGGACGGCTCGGTCGAAATCACCGTCGAGCTCGCCGGCAACGCCAAACCGATCGCCCGGATGGTGATCGAAACCACGGCAAGGGACTTCGACAAGACCGTCCGGCTTTTCCGCATCGACAGCGACGGGGCGCACCGGGAAATTTTGCGCAAACCGTTTTTCGACTACACGGGCAAACTTCCGCTGCGGCAGGACACCTTTGACTTCGAGCCGGTCAGCGCCGCGAAACTCCTGCTGCGGATCGAGAATTATCGCGAAGTGAGCGAATCGCCCTATACGCGGGTGGTGGCGGGCGACCGTAACTACCAGGAGACGGAGCTTGTCCGCAATGAACCCCGGATCGACCGCATCGCGGTCTTCAGCCGCGAACGCCGGCCGACCCTGCCGCGGCTGGTTGCGCGCGAGCTCGCGGTCAAATCGATCCGCCATGCCCGGAATCTCACCGTGATCGAGTTCTCGCCCGGCCGGACGCCGCTCGAGTCGATCACCATCGACAGCGCGACTCCGTCCTTTGCCCGCAACTACCGGCTCTACGGCGACGGGGAAAAACCGGTCGCGACCGGCAAAATCCGGCGGGTCGCCGGTTCTCCGCAGGAAACCGACACGACGATCGAACTCCCCACCCGTTTCCGCGCCGAAAACTGCCGGCTCGAAATCGACAACGGCGACGACCGCGAACTTGCGGAGCTCAAACTCTCCGCCCGGGGGCCGGTCGATCTCCTCTTTTTCGTCAAGCCCGCCGGAGAGCTCCGCTGCGCCTACGGGGCGGCGATGAATACGCCGCGTTACGACGCCGCCGAAGTGTTGAGCTTTCACCCCGCCCTCGCGGTCGCCGAGTTCAGCGGCGCGCCGGAGCAAGCGACGCCGGACTATCGCGGCGTGATCCGCTGGCCGCGCCGGGCGATCTTTTTCGCTTCACTCTTGATCGCCGGAGCGGTGGTCGGCCTCCTCCTCTGGCGCAACGCGGGCAAAATCGAAGTGATCAAGGATTGAGCTTGCCGGGTGATCGGAAAGTTGCTTTCACCGCCTCATTTTCCGTGCGGATTCGCTTGACAAGCGAAGCTTCCGGTGCTATTTTGAGTAAATTGGTTTCGCAAACAACTCAAGGAACATATTCCGATGGAAGATGAAAGCACACCAAAGGCCGCGCCGAAAATCTGGCACGCGGGGACGCTCACTTATACCACCGCCGGCATCGTAATGCTGTTCATCTGGCTCCTCTGGGGGGACTTCGTCTGGTCGATGAAGGAGCGCGCGGTCGGCTACGTCGCCGCCCTGATGGTCAAATCGTTCGGCGTTTCCGACTTCGTCTACAGCCTCCTCATCATCTCCTTTCCCAGTTTCGCCACCATCTTCCTGGGGCCGATCATCAGCTATAAATCGGACCGCTACCGCAGCCGTTTCGGGCGGCGCATCCCGTTCCTTTTCGTCACCACCCCGTTTGTGGTGATCGGCCTGATCGGCCTCGGCTACTCCGCCCCGCTCGGCGAATGGCTCCAAAGGGTGATCGGGGAGTCGCAGATTTCGCGCAATATGTCCTGTCTTCTCGTCTTCGCCTTCTTCTGGATCATCCTCGACTTCGGGACGATTCTCGCCAATGCGATCTTCGTGGCGTTGTCCAACGACGTGGTGCCGGTGCAGTTCATCGGCCGCTTCCTCGCCCTCTTCCGCGCGGTCAGTTTGATCTGCGCGGTGCTGTTCAATGAATATCTGCTCGGACATGCCAAGGAATACGCGCACTACATTTTCTGCGGCCTCGGCATCCTCTACGGCGTCGGTCTCCTCAGCATGTGCCTCAAGGTCAAGGAAGGCGAATATCCGCCGCTGCCAAAGGAAGAGAAAAAGGCCGGTTTCAACCCGCTCGCGGCGATGATCGAATACTTCAAACAGTGCTTTTCGCTGCCCTACTACCGCTGGGTGATCCTCGCCTACGTGATCTGTTCGCTCTCGGTGCTGCCGATCAACGTTTACGTGATTTTCTACGTTGAAAAGCTCGGCATGCCGCTCAAGGACTTCGGCCACCTGATGGCGGTGATCTTCCTGGTCGCGTTCGTGATGAGTTTCTTCCTCGGCGTCCTCGCCGACAAGTTCCATCCGCTCCGGATGGGACTCCTTTCGATGGCGATCCTGACCGTGATTCTGCTCTTCGGCGGTTTTATGATCAAGGACGTCCGGACCTTCTCGATCATCTACTTCATCCAGCAGATTGCGATCATGAGTTTCAACACCCTGACCGCGTCCTACGGCCAGCGGCTGTATCCCAAAGTGATCTTCGCCCAGTTCAACTCGGCGATGGCGCTGGTGACTTCGATCGCGACGGTGCTGCTGGCCCCGGCGGTGGGTAAATTCCTCGACCTGATCGGCAACGATTACCGCTATATCTACCTGATCGGCGGGGTGATCGGCGCGATCGGCCTGGTCTGCATGTTCATCGTCTACCGCTACTTCCTCAAGCTCGGCGGCGACAAGGGATACCACGCCCCGCTCCCGCCCGGCATCACGGTGGAAATCCAGTAATTTCCCCTGTCCCTCCCAACCGGCCGGAATCCCCGGCCGGTTTTATTTTTTACGAATAAAAATTTGCAATTATCACAGTTCCGTAATATGGTAACCCAAACTTCAACGGGGGATCCACATGACGGTCAATCAAGCATTTCTCCGGCTCGTCTTCTTTCGGTCGCTCTGGCTTGCCAGTCTGTGCTCTGCCACCTGGATGGCCTATTTCGTCGCCGGTTCTTTTCCGATCAGTCGTTTATGGCTCGCCATCGCCTCCGGGCTGGCGATTCTGTTTGCCGGGTGGATATTACCGTTGCTGCCCCTTATCCGGTTTGACCGGGAGTTTCTCCTAGGTGTCACCGGCGAACAACTTTCATGGCGGGCCTATCTCAAGACCAACCGTTTGAAAATCGCCAGAGGGCCAAGCCGGATTCTGCTCTGTATCGCCATTCTTGTAATACTTGGCCTGATTGCGTTGCCACGCGAACAATGGAAGTTCTCCCTGGCCGCCGTTTTGTTGTTCTGGCTTCTGCTGGTCGCCGCGGATTTTATGATGCTGCCGCGCCGCTCTTTCCGCATCGCACTCGGCGGTGTGCTGGCGATGCTGTTGCCGCTGCTGCTGCTGCCGGTCGGAGTGCTGGCCTATCTTGAGCATGAAATCACTCGATGTTACAACAATCTTGAAGCCCTTGATGCCAAACAGCCGCGTTATCCGGAAGATTTGCGGAAACGCTACGCCGAGGTCTCCCCCAACGCAGCGCCGCTCCATCGCGAAATGCTGCAATCACCCGTCGCGCTGCCGCCGGAACTCGGCGCATATGCCGCCGCCATCTACCCGGTCAAAAATCCGCCGCGCGCCGCTTTGCGAAAATACCTGGAAGACCACCGCGATTATTTCGACCGGCTTGACCGGGCCGCGGCAATTCCAACGGCCCGCTTCGGCTGGAGTTACCGGGAACCGGTCGATATCCAGACTCTATCGAGTCACTTTCTGCAATCGATCCGCAACAGCGGCTATCGTCAGGTTGCCGATCCGCCCGAAGCCGACCGCCGCTGGCTGCAATCGGCCGCGCTGATCGATCACACCGAAGACCAGGCCAATGTAATCGGCTTTCTGTTTGCTTCGGCAATGGAAAGTACGCGGTTGAAGCAGCTTGAGACGCGAATGTTGCTCGAAGGACCGCCGCCGCCGGAAACCTTGCGCCGGATGATCGCGCAATTGTCTGACCGCGAAAAATTCTTTCACCGCCTGATCGTAAGCTCGATTGAGGGCGAACAAGTCCATTTCTGGCAGATGTTCAGGACGTGCGAAGCTCTTTCCGTCTCGTATGGAACCGCTGCCGCACGTCAACTCGCTTCAATATCGCCTTTCGGCGGATTGATGGAAGCATATTCAATCAAAGCCTTTTCCGAACTGAAACATCAGGCTGTCGCCGAGGTCAATAGTGAACCGTATCCCGGCGACACGACGATGCGCCGCAAGATCAAGGAGTTGCCGGTAATCGCATCTATTGCCAAAATGCTCGCCGAACCGACTTTCATCATTATTCCCCAACGCTATTTCAACCTGATCGCCCGGCTCCGCTGCGCCCGGATCGCACTGGCGCTGGAACTCTACCGCGAGGAACACGGCGGCTACCCCAAAAAACTCGCCGAACTCGCACCGGAATACCTTGCCCAGGTTCCACTCAATCCCTTCAACGGCAAAGAGCCGGTCTGGAACATCGCCGAAACCGACATCACCTTTGCCGACGGAGCTCAAGTTCCGCAAGACGGCCAATACCCGACCGTCACCGAGAAACTCCGGATGCTGACCGTCGCCGCCCCCGGCGGCCCCGGTGACCGCATCCCGGAATTTGCGGTTCCGGCCACAAGTCAAAAATCGCCATGAAATCGTTACTCCGCAAGCTTCTTTTCCCCAAGGATTCCGCCCCGGCGGTGTTTTTCACCCTGACGCTGTGGGTGGTAGGATATCTCTTTTT
>CAZRFG010000217.1:0-6192 GCA_964599205.1 uncultured Victivallaceae bacterium | reverse complement strand
TCCTGCCGCCCGACGTATTGCACTTCGACGTCATTCCCGACGCCAAGTATCTCGAGGGCAAGCACCGCAACTTCAGCGACCGCACTTTTGTCGGCGCGGTCAAGCTCGGGCTCAACGGGTTCTACGCCCTTGACCTCCACGACACCGTCGCCCCGGATGATGACAAGAGCAAGTTCGACGACACTTTCCGGGCGATGAAGTACTATTTCTTCGTCGATGACCGCATCCTCTGCTTCGGCGACCGGATCGGGAACGACGACAGCCGCTACCATACCGTCACCACCCTTTTCCAGAACGCGCTGTTAGCGGGCCGCGAGTGTGTGCTTGCCTGTGACGGCAAGGAATTCGTGCTTGCCGACGGCGAAGAGTGGCGTTTCACCTCTGGTGTGCTCCGCGACCTCGCCGGCAATCACTTTGCAATTCTGGGCGGCGACGAGGTGGTGCTCCGCCGCTGCGGCAGCCGGGTGACGGCTTACTTCGACCACGGCGGTGCGCCGGAGGGCCGGAGCTACCGCTATCTTGCCGGCATCGGCGGTGCGCCGCGGAATGACTTCGAATTCATCCGGCAGGACGAGGCGGCGACGGTGGTTCGCTCGGGCAAACTCACCGCAAT
The DNA here is from genome assembly GCA_964599205.1 of uncultured Victivallaceae bacterium. Lineage (GTDB taxonomy): Bacteria > Verrucomicrobiota > Lentisphaeria > Victivallales > Victivallaceae > JAVBUI01. The sequence continues at coordinate 5,579 of CAZRFG010000217.1, read as the reverse complement.
CGCCGCGCTGCGCCCCGGCGCCGAGCTCAAGGCCGGGTGCCCGGTCAACCGAATTTCGATGCCGGTGCTGCTGCTCGCCGAATCGCGCGGCGAAAAAAGTTTCGCGCTGGCGCTGACCGATCCCGATCTCCGGCTGGTCCGGGCCGGGCACAACATGTCGTTCATTCCCGACGCGGTGGTCCAGGGAGCGGCCAAACCCCAGCCGGTGATGGTCGAACTGCTGGGCGCGTGGCAGCTCGCCGCGCCGGTCGAACACATCAAAGCGACCGTATCGCCCGACGGCAAACGAACGATGCTCACGCTCCTGCCGCGCGAGGGGCTTCCGGTGGAGATGACGCTTACTCAAATCGATTGACAAATCTTTTCCGAACCAAAACGTGAAGGAGGTTGGTTATGACGAGTGGACGAATGTGGTATTTATGCGGCATGCTGCTCTTGGGTGCGCTGGCCGCGTCGGCGCTGGAGATCGAAGCCGAAAGCGGCAAGTCGGAGACCGGCAAGACCCAGCTCAAAACCATGCCCAAAGCCTCCGGCGGCAAAGCGGTTTCGCTTCAGGGCGTGACTTCTCCCTCGAATAAACCGACCGTCAAGAGTCCGGCCGACTGGGTGATCGTTTTTGAAGTCGCCAAGTCCGGCGGTTACGATCTTGAACTCCAATATTTCGCCGACAGCAACGGCGACTCCTTTTTCGCCGCCGTGGACGACGGCGAGATTCGTGAATTCCACACCAAAACCGGCGACGACCCGCTCCGGCTGCCGCTGGGGGCCAGCCGCCTCGAAGCGGGCGCGCATCAGTTGAAACTCTGGACCCGCGAACGCGGTTTCATCGCCGACAAACTCACTTTGACCCCGGCAGCCGCTCCCGCCGGGCGTCCGGTCCGGCTTCAGGCCGAGGACGCGGTGCTGAATCCCAACCGGGTCGAAACCGTCGCGCAGGAGCGCTTCACCGGCAAAAAGGGAATCATGCTCAAGCCCGGCGTCAAAGCCATCGCCGGTTCGCCCGACGGCGAGCCCGACGTGACGTTCAAGGTCAACATGCCCGAGGGGCGCTACTGGGTGCGCGCGGTTTCCAGCGCGACGCCGGAACTCTATCAGGAAATCCGCAACAAGGCCAAGCAGGCCTCGCCGCGGGTCGATGTCGCAATTGGCGACCAGTTCAAAAATCAGCTGGTGATCTATTCGCCGTGGCAGGATCCCAAACTGGCCGAGAACAAACTTGCCAAATTCAACTTCAGCGGTTCGCCGCAGGAACTCAAACTCTGGCTCCCCGAGGGGGTATTGCTCGACGACATCCAGATTGTCCCCTATGCTCCGCCGAAAATCCCGGCCGAAGTCGCCGCCTATCAGCCCAAGCTGGTGCCGCCCAAGGACCGCCCCCGGATTCTGGTCACCTCGCAGCTGTTGCCGAAGATCAAGGCCAATTTGAACCGCGAAGAGAACCGTCCGGTCTGGGAAATGATCAAGAAGCGCGCCGCCCAGCGGGTTGACTTCAAGGCCCCGGCGGTCGGCTACGCGCCCTATGACGCCAAAGTCGAAGTGGCGATGACCGACAAGGCTTTCGTCTATCTGATGACCGGCGACAAAAAAATGGGACTCGAAGCGGTCAAGCTCGCCCGCGAATACCTGAAGGCGGTCGATTTCGGCAATATGCTCGACATCACCCGCGAAATCGGCCGCGCGATCTACTCCGCCGCGCTGGTCTATGACTGGTGCTACGATCTGATGACTCCGGAAGACAAGGCGTCGCTGCGTTCCGACATGATGCGCCTCGCCGACGATATGGAAATCGGCTGGCCGCCCTTTTTGCAGCAGGTGGTCAACGGCCACGGCAATGAACACCAGATTTCGCGCGACCTCTTCTCGATGGCGGTGGCGCTCTACGACGAAGACCCCGAGCCGTACAAAATCTGCGCCTACCGGATGCTGGAGGAACTTTCGCCGATGCACACCGTCGAATACGCCGGCGGCCGCCACAATCAGGGGATGAGCTACGGCATGAGCCGCTTTTCCTGCGACATGATCGCCGCCTGGAACATCAAGCGGACGCTCGGCGTCGACCTCTTCGGCGACACCATCAAGCGGGTGCCGTACGCGTGGATCTACATGCGCTTGCCCAACGGCGAACTGATGCGCGACGGCGACGACTTCATCAACTACCAGCAGCGCGACAAATACTGGTCGAACGTCGAAACCGCCTTCCTCTGCTACACCTACGCCGACGACCCGATCCTCAAGGGCGATTATCTGCGCCAGGCTAAAAACTGGGGCGCGGCCAACCCGATGCTCTTTTTGCTGCTCAACAATCCCGACACCAAGCCGCAGCCGGACCGGAGTTCGCTGCCGCTCACCCACTACATGGGCGGAGCCTATCCGGCGATGGTGGCGCGCACCGGCTTCGACTTCGGCGATCAGGCCAACGACGCCATTTTCTACCTCACCGGGGCGGAATACCAGTCGGGCAACCACCAGCACCTCAACGCCGGCGACTTCCAGATCTACTATCGCGGCATGCTGGCGGCCGACCTCGGCACCTACCGTTTTTACGGCACGCCCTACGACACTTTTTTCAACAAGAAATCGGTTTCGCACAACGTGATGCTGGCGCTCGACCCCGCCAATCCCAATGACGACGGCGGCCAGACCTATTTCGGCTCCTCGCCGAACAATCTCAAGGAACTTGAGAACACCCGCAACGGCCGGATGCTGGCGGCCGGTTTCGGCCCGTCCAAAGAGCGGCCGTACTACAGTTACTTCAAGGTCGATCTCGCCCCGGCTTATCCCAAGGGCAAAATGGCCGAGTACGTGCGGTCGTTTTACGTGCTCAACCAGAACAATCCCGAGCGTCCGGCCGCGCTGCTGGTTTTTGACCATATGAAGACCAACGACGCCAAGCTCAAGAAGTACTGGCCGCTCAACACCTTCGGCAAGCCCGAAGTCGCCCGGCCCGGCAAAGTGGCGGCGAAAACCCTCAACGGCGAGGGCAAAATCACCCTCGACACACTGTTCCCCGCCGCCGCCGGTTTGGAAGTCACCAGCGTTTCCGGCGAAGAGTCGCACAAGGTCTTCGATAAACAGTACGAATCCCCGTTCAAGGGCAAGGATTCATTGCCCGAAGTGGAAGGTTCGCGAACCATGCTGAGTCCCAAAAAGACCGAAGCCGAAGCGACCTTCGTCAACCTGCTCCAGGTCACCGCCGGCAAGGTCGAGGCGCTGCCGGCCAAGCTTGCCGAGGATGCGACCTCGTTCACCGTCAACTTCGCCGACAAGGCGGTCAACCTGAGCCGCGACGGCAAAGTCCGGAGCGCGGCGGTCACCGTCCCCGCGGCCGGGCGCAATCCGGTTCAGATCCTGGTCTCCGACCTCGCTCCCGGCAAGTGGACGGTCAAGCTCGGCACCGCGGTGATCGGCGTCGGCGAAGTCGATGCCAAGGCGGGGACGCTGTTCTTCACCGGCGCTCCCGGCAACTACACCGTGACCCCCGGCGCGGCGGCGGGGGCCAAGCCGCTGCCGGATTATGCGCAGCTGATGCCCGACCCGGTCAAGCCGACCCGGCTCGACTTCGAAGCCAAAAAGTAATCGCGTTATTCCCGCATCCCGCCCTCCCGGACCGGAGGGCGGGATTTTTCCCGTTCAGGCCAAATCATTGCAGGAGTTGTCGGTATGCCCAAGCCAAGTTCTTCCGCCGGCCGGATCGAGGCCGATCTCAGGTATCTCACTGAAACGCTCGGCGTCCGGCTTGCCGGTTCCGAAAACGAACGGCGCGCCGCCGAATTTATCGCCGACCGCTTCGCCGGGCTCGATCTCGACTGCCGGATCGAGAGCTTTCCGGTACAGAGCCGGTGCGTCAAAAAGGAGGAGCTGGAAATCCACGCCGGCGGCAAGTGGCACTGGGTGCCGGCCTCGCTCTTCGGCGCGGCGTCGGGCACCGGCGGCAAGGCGCTTACCGCCGATCTGGTGATTTTCGCCCCCGCGGTCGATTTCCAGCGCCCCGACCTGGGATATCTCCGGGACAAGGCGGTATTGCTCCTCGGCACCCATATCGAGCATCCGCAGGACTATGCCCGGCTGCTGGCGGCGAAGCCGCGCTTTCTCATGATGACCGACACCCGGTATCCGGCCGACCTGCCGATGGCCGACGGGCTGTTTCCGGCTTACGTGGCCCATTACGGGGCGATTCCGACCGTCAATGTGCCGTACCTGACGCTCTGGGAGCTCTGCGTGGCCGGAGCCGACCGGGCCCGGCTGCGGGTGGCGGGCGGACCCGAGGCGGCGGAGTCGCAGAATGTGATCGGTGAAATTCCGGGAACGCACCCGGACGAGCCGGTGCTTTATATCGGCAGCCATCACGATACCCAGGCGGGTTCGGTCGGGGCCGACGACAATGGCTCCGGGGTGGCGGCGATGCTGGAGATTGCGCGTTTGCTCGCCGGCCGGCGTTACCGGCGGACGATCCGGCTGATCGCTTTCGGCGCCGAGGAGCAGCTCTCGGTCGGCAGCGCGGCCTATGTGCGGAGACACCGCAAGGAATTGGCGGCGGGCGGATTTATGTTCAACCTCGACGCGATGGGAAGTTTTCTCGGCTGGAATACGATCGCGCTTCACGCCGACGAGCGAACGGAGCGCTTCTTGCGCAAAATCGCTTCCAAACACGACTACCTGGCCAGAATTTCGACGGAACTCTCGCCCTACGGCGATCATTTCCCGTTTGTCGCCGCCGGGGTTCCGGCGCTGTGGGCGGGCAGGTCCAATTGCGCCTCGGGGCGTTTCTTTCACCATCGCGCCGACGACGATTTGAGCAACATCTCGTGCGAAGTGATCGCGCAGGCGGCGGCGGTCGCGGCGGTGTTCACCGCACATGCGGCGTCGGCGCGCGAACTTCCCTTTGCCCCCCGGGTGTCGGCGGAGCTGGCGAAGTCGGCGGCGGCCGCCTGGCGCGACCTCTTCGGCGGCTGGCAGGGCTTTTAAAGCACCTTCTCCATCACATAGTCGTCCATCACGAAACCGTTGCCGATGTCGATTTTGACCGCTTCGACGATGTTGAAGTCGTTGCGGAGATAGGCTTTTTGCGCTTTGACGTTTTCCTTGTTGACATTGAGCCGGAGATAACGGTATCCGGCCTCGGCTGAGCGCCGGATGACGTGATTGAGAAGCTGCGACCCGAGACCTTGGCCCTGATAGTCGCCGAGGAGGTAGATTTTGTGGAGTTTCGCGGTATCCGGCCTCGCCTCATACCGGCTGTGCACCGCATACCCGGCGGGGACGCCGTCAACGTAAAGGACTTCAAAAACGTACCCGCGCGCCAGCTCGGTGGCGAGCACCTCCGGCGCATACATCATCTTCATCATGTAGACGATCTGCTCCGGCGACAAAATCGCCGCAAAGGTCTCCGGCCAGACCCGGTCGGCGATCTCCCGGATGATCCGCAAATCGGCGGGATCGGTAATTTGCTTGATTTCCATCATCATTTTCCCGACAAAAAAACGGAGCCCTGGCCCGGATGTTGCACGAAAAGGCCGATGACTTGAGCAAAGATTTTGAGAATCAATCGGTGGTGAAACCGGAAGGAGACAATGAATTGT
>CAZRFG010000216.1:0-6207 GCA_964599205.1 uncultured Victivallaceae bacterium | reverse complement strand
CGAAATCCTCGCCGCCTACGCCACCGGCACCCAGGACGGCACCAACCAGAAAGGAAACGCGCTCTTTTTCGAACAGAAACGGCGCGGCTGGTACACCTACGGTTTTCCGCAGGTGCCGCTCTGTCCGAGCGTCAAAGATCCCTTGGTCGACATGCAGTGGACCCCGGCCCAGGCCGCGGTCAACGTCGGCCGCGGCGGTTACTCACGCAGCAAGGATTTCGGGTACGTCTACAACGGCGCCTTTTACGTATGGACCACCCACAGCTACGCTCAAGGGAAAATCGGCAGCATCAAGTACCCGTCCAAAACGATCCTGACCGCCGACGGCTTCATGTACTATTTCAGCTGCGGCAACGAGTGGTTGAATTACACCCGTGCTCCGCACAGCGGCCAGACCAACGTGCTCGCGCCTGACGGTCACGTCCAGACGGTCCGCTCCGGTCCGCAGATCAATACCTGGGGCGGCATCACGCTGCCGTGGAATTATACCGGCATGCATTGGCGCAAAGACGGCAAACTCGACTCGAACGGCATGCCTGCCAACGGATAACCTAATTAACGGGGAGAATCAAATGAAATTCGGTTTGCTGATCTCTGCAGCGCTGCTGGCGCTGGTCGCCACGGCGGCGGACAGCCGTTTCACCGATCACGGGGCTCCCGCACCGGTCTCGCTGGCCCGCGGCTCGGCGGCGACGCTGAACGGCGAGGGCAAACGCGTGCTGCTGGTCTGGCAGACCGATATCCGCAAACTCCTCGCGATCGACATTGAGAGCGGCAAGACAAAGCAGTTCGACCTCCCGGATTTCCCGTCCCCCGAGGGCGGCGGCGGCAGTTTCGGCTTGCTTCATTCGCGGAAAAACCGCTTCTACACCCAGATCGGGCCGTGGACGGCGGGGCTGAAGCCGGGGACCTTCTATGAATTCGACCCGGCGAAAATGGAATTCACCTTTCGCGGACCGACCTCAAACACCTTTGCGATGTCCTTTCACGAGGACAAGGACGGCGTGATCTGGGCGGCGCTTTATCCCAATTCCCAGCTGATCAGCTTCGACCCCGCCACCGGCAAACTCACCGATCACGGCGAGCTCAATCAGGAGTCGTGGAACCAGTACCCCCGCAGCGGCATCGCCCGCGACAAGGAGGGCTGGGTCTACGTGATCATCGGCTATACCAAAAGCCAGATCCTCGCCTACAACCCCGCCGACGGCAGCAAACGCGCATTGCTCCCCGAATCCGAACGCGCCACCTCCAAGGACGACAACGACAGCGTCGGCAAAGTCTTTCTGGGCAAAGACGGCGAAGTCTACGGCAAAACCATCACCCCGTCGGGCTGGAAACACTACCGCCTCGCCGGCGGCAAAGCGACCGAATTGCCCGGTCCGCCCGCGGTCGAGCCGGCATTCGAACGCGCCGCCAGCCGCTGGACCGACTTCCTCGACTTCCCCGACGGCAGCAAAATCACCAAGCTTGAAGTCCCCTTCAAGCGCCTGACTTTGCAGGAAAAAGACGGCAGCGAGCGGATCATCCGCTTCGACTACGACGCTCCGGGAGCGAAAATGGGCGGCGTTTTCAACGGGCCCGGCGGTGAAGTTTACGGCACCACCGCCTATCCGCGCTTCGTCTTCCGCTTCGACCCGGCGAGCGGCAAATTCTTCCTCCACCAGGACACCAACGCGGGCGGCCACTGGAATGCGTGGGTGACCCGCGACAAAGCGATCTACGGCGGCTTTTACCCCTGGGGCATGATCCGCGAGATCGACACCACCCGTCCCTGGACGCGGACCGACTGCACCGAACTCGACAAAGCCGACTACGGGCGTTCGCTCCGTTCGACGCCGCACATCCACCGCCCGAATACCTTGCTGCTGCTCAACGACGGCAACCGCATGATCCTCGGCGGCACCCCGGACTACGGCCACACCGGCGGCGGCCTGACCATCTTCAACGCCGCCACCGGCAAGTCGGAGACGATCGGGCACGACAAACTGCTGAAAAACCAGTCCACCGTGGCGCTGGCCAATCTCCCCGACGGCAAGGTCTTCGGGGTGACCGCGATCACTCCCGGCACCGGCGGCAAGCCGCTGGCGGAAGCGCCGGAGTTCTATATCTTCGACCCCGACCGCAAAGAGATCGTCTACCATCAGGTCCGGCCGCATGTCAAGGGCGATATTTCGATGATCTACGACGCGGTGACCGGCGATGACGGCAAGGTTTATTTCCTCGACGGCAAGAGTGCGAAGCTCTATACCTTTGACCCCGCCAAACGGGAAATCAGCGGCGAGACCGGCCTCGAGGCGTTCGGCGGCGTCGCCCCGACCCCGGGGGCGGGAATTCTGCGCAAGGATGTTGACGGCACCTTGATCATCCTGATGGAAAAAGCGCTGGTGAAGTTCAATCCGGCCGACCGCAAAGCGGAAAAAATCGCCGATCTCCCGGTCAACGCCTACGGTTCGATCGCCGTCACTCCGGAACGGATTTACTTCGGCTCCGGTTCCCATCTGTGGAGTTATCAACGCTGAGGAATCCGATGAAATCATTGCTTGTTTGTCTCCTCGCCGCCGCATTCACCCTCCATGCGGCGGATGCGCCCAAGCTGACCCGTACGGTGACGCCGCCGTTCCCCGCCGATTTCAAGGGCTTCACGCCCCGCCCGGCGCTCGATCTCGCCAACGGCGCCATCGTCCGCGCCGAGACCGGCCCGCTTCGCGGCATCGAGCCGGAACTCCGGCGGGAGATCAAAAGCAATTTCGGCGTCGAGCTCCCGGTGATGTCCGCCGACGAGGCGGTCAAAGCGGGCAAAACGCTGGTGCTCTTCGGCGAAAACCGCAGCAATATGCCGCTCCGGCGGCTGACCGAGTACAACGCGATCGAAAGCGTCCAGAAACCGGAATGGTACGAAGCGCGGATCTATCCCGACCTCCTCGATTATCCGGCCGGGGTAATTTACTTCGGCGGCCGGACCGCGGCCAAAGTGCTTGCGGCGGTCCGGGCGGCGGCCCGGGCGAATCCCGATCCGGCGAAACTGCCCTTCTTCATCGAGCGCGAAGACCTCCGCAATCAAGCCGTCGATCCGGCGGCGATTCAAAAAGAGCTTGAGGCCGTCAAAGCCCACCTCGCCAGCGACGCCAACTGGATTCCGAACCAGACCGTGATCCGCTTGTTCCGCCCGACCTTCGCCAACTTCCTCTCCACCGGCAAGCCGGAATACGCCCATGCCATCGCCGAGATGCAGAAACTCTATCTCGACAACTACCAGCGCAACATCAAGCGTTTCGACAAAAGCGGCCCGGCCCCGTCCTTCCTCTTCCACGAATACGTCTGGAAGCTCGAAATCGTCGCCCAGTCGCCGTACTTCACGCCGGAGGACCGCGCCCGCAGCGCCGAGCTGATGCGCCAGGTCGCCGAGAACTGCTTCGAATACTACGAAATGCGCGCCCCGATGAAGGACTACGCGGCGGGGGAAAGCAACTACCAGACCAACCACGAAATCTTCTGTTCGCGGACGGTCTACTTTTTGAGCGAACACTTGTTGCGCCATTATCAATACGAGCCCGCCCGCTACTGGCAGGCGGTCGCGGCCAACACCCTCGCCGGCGTCGCCGCACAGCCGGTCGGGCCCGAAGACTCCGCCGCCTACCAGTACTTGAACTACCAGATTTTCACCGGCTACGTGCTCGCCTCCGGCAAGTTCGACTTGCGTTTCTTCACCTCGGACCAGTACAAAAATTACATCCGGTATTGCAAGGCGCAGTACAGCCACCTCGGCGTCACCAGCGCCTACGGCGACAATCCGCCGCTCGGCAACGCCTGGAGCTTCCCGGCGATCGGCAATGCGCTCTCGGTCTTCGGCGACGAGGAGGCGGAGTCGCTGCTCGCCTTGATCTACCGCCGGACGCCCCAAGCTTCGTTCCGTTCGATGATCGACGCGATGAACATCGACATTGCCAAACCGCTGGCGATGGGCGACGACCTGCGCGGCCTGGCCTTCTTCACCCTGGACGATTTCCGGCTCAAATTCAACCAGGCCGACGGCCTTTTGCAGTTCCCGGTGCTTGACAAAGCCTTTTTCCGCAGCGGCTGGACGCCGGATTCGGACTTCGTGGTGCTCTCCGGCCTCTCCGGCGCGGCGCACGGCCACTACGACGCCAATGCGATCATCCAGTACCTCGACGGCGAACATTACTTGCTGGTCGACGGCGACTACATCCGGCGCTATCCCGAGCAGCACAACACGGTCAACATCAGCCGCAACGGGGTCAGCCGCTTCGAAACCGGCCGCGCCCGCAGCCGCTTCGGCCAGCTCCGTTTCGCGGCGATGACGCCGGACCAACGCGCCGCCGCGACCGCGACCACGGTGGAGGACCTCAACGGCGTCAACTGGACCCGTTCACTGGCCTACGCCGCCCGGCAGGGCTTCTGGGTGATCGACGAACTGCAGGCGCGCGAGCCCGGCGACTATCTCTTTGACTGCCGCTTCCGTACCCTCGGCGACAAGGTCGCCGAGGACGGTCAGAGCGTCCGCTACCGCCAGCAGCCGTCCTCTTCGGGCGACGTCCGGACCGACTTCGTGATCACTTCGGCCAACGATGCGGTGCGTTCGCTCGACACCGACTTCGACACCGGCCACAGCGGCGAAAACGGGTACTATCAAAGTTACCCCTTTGCCGCCAAATACACCCGGAACCACCTCCAGCGCCTCGCCCGGCGGCTCAAGGCCGGGGAAAGTGCGTATTTCGTCAATTACCTCCAAGCCCGCGACCGCCGCGACGAGGCTTCGCCCCGGCTTTATCAAATCGGCGAACGCGCCTGGATGCTCCGCGACGGCGAAGCGGTCCGGCTGGCGGTATTGGGCAAGTGGAGCGCTCCCGGCATCGAGATCGACGCCGAACGCTGCTTCATCGGCCCCGAGGGGGTGATCGCCCAGTCGCCGAAAACGCTGAAAGTGGGGAAATACGTTGCCGCCCTCGACGGCAAGGCCGAATTCCGCGCCGACGCCACGCCGGAACTGGTGGCCGCACTGCAGGAGGCGGCCAAACTCGCCGGCGAGGCCAATTTGATCCAAAACCGCGCCCCGCAGGCGTTCGACGTTCCCGCGCTGTCCGGTCGTTCGCTGGAGCTGCCGGGCCGGGCGAGTGCGCTCGCCGCCGGCGGCGGCTGTTTCGCGGTCGGCACCGAGAACGGGCACTTTCTGGTCTATGACCGGACCGGAAAACTGGTGTTCAGCAAAGAGCTCCGGGCCCCGGTGCGGGCGGCGGCGATCCTGGAAACCGCGCCCGGCGTCTTCCGCTGCTACACCGGCACCGAACCGGTGGTGCCCAAGGAGAGCGGCGGCGCGGCGGCTCCGCTCTATTGCTTTGACCTTGCGGGTAAAGAACTCTGGAAGCGGGAAATCACGCCGATCCAGGGGCGCAACGGTACGGTACGAACGATTTTCGCGGCCAGGTTTCCGCAGCCGACGGTGATTGTCGGGACGGAGAACTGGCGTTACTTCGCCTTTACCCCGGACGGCAAAGAGCTCTGGGGGAAGCAGGTTTATCACGGCGCGACCTCGGGTTCCGCGGGAGATGTCAACGGCGACGGGATCGACGAGATCGACGCGGCGAGCGAATACATTTACGGTCCGGTGCTGGATGCCAAAGGGAATGTGATTGCGGACAAATACACCACGCTTTACGCCGGGGTGAGTGCGATGGCCGACCTTGACGGCGACGGCAAAAAGGAGCCGATTTTCGGTCGCGCCTCGCATGTGCTGGACATCCGTGAGGTCAAGGGCGGGAGCAAGGTGGCCAAAGAGGGTGTCGAGCTTGGCGGCGAGCCGGTGGCGATCGTGCCTTTGGAGCGGGGCGAGGCACGTTTTGCGGTGGCGGCGACTGACGGCACGGTACGGATTTACAACGGCAAGTTGGAGGAAGTGGCGAGTCGTCGTTTTGAGACGCCGCTGGAAGCGCTTGCCGGGCGGGACGGGAAGCTTTATGCGTTTGCCCGTGAGGGGATGGTGTATGAGCTTGATCTCGGGGGCCGGGTGTTGCGGCGTTTGGAGACCGGGTTTGATGATGCCGCGTTCAATCCGGCGCGGCTGGCGGTGGACGGGGACGTTCTCGGTGCGGCGGTCGGCCCCCGCCTCTACCTGATCGAAAAATAAAAAAAAAGCGCGAAGCGCCAAACCTCGCCCCCCGTCGTACGGGGGCGCAGTCCAGCGCGCGAAAC
>CAZRFG010000215.1:0-6233 GCA_964599205.1 uncultured Victivallaceae bacterium | reverse complement strand
TTGCGGACGGTGAGACCGGCGAGGCTCTTGCGGTTGGGCCAGCGCAGCGAGAGCAGCGGCGGCAGCACCAGCGCGGCGATGAAGCCGGGCAGCATCAGCCAGGTGTAGCCCCATCGCTGTTCGGGCGCGACCGCGTAGTACATGATGTACGGGAAGACCAGCCCGATTGCGCCGCTGATCAGCATGGAGATGAAGGCCGCCCGGGCCGAAACCCGCGGCGACAGTACCCCGTGGAGGAAGACCGCGAGCAGGATCGTCCACAGCGACGCCCACACCCCGGTCACCTCGACCACCGTGGTCCGGACGTTCTGCCCGGCGAAAAAGAGCAGCAGCGCCACCGAGAGCGACAGGATGCCGAAGAACACGGTGAGGTGCTTGCAGGAGTTGATCTCACGCGGCGTCCCGCCCCAGTGCGGCGCATAGGCCAGCGCGATATCCTTCCAGAACACCGTGACCAGGCTGTTGACCGCTCCGGCCACCGTGCTCATCAGCGCCGCCAGCAGCGCGGTGACGATCAGCCCCGGCAGCGGCGCGGGCAATTCGGTCGAGATGAAGTATCCCAGCACCTGATCTCCCCCGGTTCCCGCCGGCAGCTTGCCGGCGCCCGCCTGATAGTAGAAGTAGAGGCAGAGCCCGATGCCGAACAGCATGGTGATCACCGGCACGCTGATGAGGTAATTGGTGTACATCGATTTCTTTGCCTGCTGATAGTTTTTGCCGGCCAGCAGCCGCTGGATCACCAGCTGGTCGCAGCTCAACGTGGTCAGCGGCCCGGTGATCACGCCGATCATGATCAGCCAGAAGTTCCAGCGGTCGTGGACGTCGAGCCGGTAGAACGAGGGGTTGGTGAAGAGTTCAAAGGTATGCTCGTGGCGCTGGGCGAAGCCGTAGATGCCGCCAAAGTCAAAACCGGTCGCCTGAAGCACTTTGTAGAGGATCGCCCCGATTCCGACAAAGATGATCACCGATTGCAGCACGTCGGCGAAGATCACCGCCTTGGCTCCGCCGAGCACGGTGTAGAGCACGGTCACCGCGCCGATCACCGCGATGGTCAGCGGCGCCGGCCAGCCGACCAGCGATTCGAAGATCACGCTGGCGGCGTAAAAGACGGTACCGGTGTAGAACAGCCGGATGGTGATAAAGATCGCCGCTCCGGTTACCCGGCACTTGCGGTCGAACCGCCGCTCGAGATACTCGTAGGCGGTGAAAGTCGGCGCGTTGAAGAAAAAGCGCAGAAAGAGCCAGATCGCCAGCGGCAGCACCAGGATCTGGGCCAGCATCGCCACCATCAGCGTCAGTCCGTAGTTGTAGGCTTCGCCGGGGATCGAGACGAAACTGATGGTGCTGAAGAGCGTGGCGAAGACCGCGACCGCGACCACCATCCAGTTCATCGACTTGTGGGCGACCAGGAACTCTTCGGCGTTCTGGCGTTTCTGAAGTTTGGTCCGGATCGACATGCCGACCACCAGCAGGATATAGGCGGCGATCAAAGTCCAGTCGAGGACGCCGAGTCGGGCGGTATTCACCTGGCATTCTCCTTGCGATAAAATTCACCGATCGGGTCGAAATAGACGTCGGCATTTTCCTCGAGATTGAGCGCTTCATGGTAGACCCCGCCGTTGACGCCGAGGAATGCGAAGAAGGCAGCCTGGGTGAAGAGCTTGGCCTGCGAATAGACCCGTTTTTCGCTGTAATTGACCATCTGGGCCCAGAGGTAGAACTTCTGGTCCGGCCAGGCGGCTTCGCGGAAGCGGTTGAATTCGCGCGAGGCGAAGAAGGGCTCGACATGGTACTGGCCGTCGAGGATCGAGTCGACCCAGCGGTTTTTCAGGAATTTCTGCCAGCGTACCGGGGTTTTGCCCCAGTTGCTCTGGAACGCGCCGTTGGCGAGGGTCGAACTCGAGACCCCGAGCCGGATCTCCTGCCCGGCGGCCTTGGCGAGCTTGGAAATTTCTTCAAAGAGGAGATCGTAGCCATCGCTTTTGATTTCGCGCCATTTGGCGACGTCAAAAGGCTGGGTCAGGATATCGACCCCGTAGCGTTTGCGGTACTCCTCGACGACCGGCGCGTTGAAGCCGTAGTCGTCGCCGGAATCGGTGCCGAAGGCGTTGCTGTGGCTGCGGGTGCACAAATAGAGCCCGTCGGCCCGGTACGCCAGGAGTTCGCGGATCATGCCGAGCCGGTATTCGCGGGCGGCGGGGACGCTGTAGCAGAGCGTGCCGTCAAGATATTTGCCCTCGCGGTTCTGCAATCTCGCCTCGGGGTGGTCGAGGAGGAACTGCGGCACGCAGTAGTTCGCGATTGCCGGATCGGGATAGCCCTCGTCGGAGAGGGTGACCCAGATCAGGATTTTGATGTTCTGCTTGCGCGCTTCGCGGACGGCGATCGCGAGCGGGTCGATGGTGCGCAGCGTTTCCGCCATCCGGCGCCGCGCCGGATCGAGCTTTTCGAGCGGGGCCGGGCCGGGGAAAACGGTCGCCGCGCCTTTGCTTTGATAGGCGACCTGGCCGAAGACCGAAATCCGCCACTGCACCCCGGTGACTCCGGCTTTTTTGCATTTTTCAAAAAATGCGGCGATTTCGGCTTCGCCGTAACCGTCGAGTTTGAGGTTTGGACTGTAGACGACGTTGTCGTTGTAGTCCATATTGATCCAGTACTCGAGGGGAGGCGCGTGGGCCGGGCGGCTGTCCGCGGCGGCCGAGGAGGTCAGCGTGAAATCGCGGACTTCAAGCGTGCCGGAGGCGACTTCGAGTTTGATCTCCAGCGACTTGGAGACTGCCGGGGTGAAAAAGCGAAGTTCCACTTCGCGCCATTCGGAGGTCAGCTCGGTCATTTCCGGCATGAACCACTGAAAGTGCCATTCATTCTTTTCTCCGCGGGCGATCGCGCTGATTTTGCCGCTGCCGCCGCCGGAACCGGCTTTGACCCGGGCTTTGACCACCTGAAAGGCGGGGGATTCGATTTTGAGGCTGCGGGTGGCGGCACTTTCCTTGGGATTGCCCTGCCGGGTCAGCGTGAGGGCGCCGTCGGCGACGGTCAACCTGGCCCCGCCCACGGTTTGGTAGCTGCCGCTGCCGAGGTCGATCGGGGCCGCCGCGGCGGCGAGCGCCGGGAGCAGGGCGATGAGTAGTGTCTTGAGCATCTGATTCCTTCCTCTTTCAGTTGTTGCCAAAGGCAACCATCTGGACTTTGTCGAGATAAAACCCATATCCGTACCCGGTGCCGCGCGGGGCGTAGCAGCCGCTGTCAAAGGTCATCCGGGCCCACTCCGTCGGCTGGAGCGAGGCGGCGTGGCCGTCGAGGAAACTCGCACTCATCCGGCCGCCGTGTCGGGCGGCGGCCATGGTGTCGGCGGCGGCGACGAGGTCGAGCCCGTAATTCTGGCTGTCGCTCGACTTGCGATAGGAGTCGATGGTATAAAACGCGCGGCTGGTTCTGGTGACCGCCTTGGCGTTGATGCAGCGGTACCAGTTGTTGGACGAGGTCGAATAGGCGTTGCCGATGAATTTGGAGGCGCCGGCGGTGACCACGCCGTAGATCTGCTGGTGGCTTTTGCCGCTGTTGACCTTGAGACTGGTCGAGGAGGGACAGGAGACCACCCCGGCGTTGTCGGCCATGTAGCCCTTTTCCACCCAGTGGTCGGCGTAGGAGACCGGGCCGCTCCAGGAGCCGCCGGGGGTGACGTGGAGCACCATCATGCCGAGGTTGTCATCGGCGTAGATGCTGCCGATCTGGGCGCAGTTTTTCATATTCGACATGCACTTGGCGGATTTGGCGGTCTCGCGCGCTTTGTTGAGGGCGGGCAGCAGCATGGCGGCGAGAATCGCGATGATTGCGATGACCACCAGGAGCTCGATCAGGGTGAACGGCTTTTTCATACGCATGATCCTTGAGTTGAAGAATTCAGGGTGCATTTGAGCAATTGTTGACATTGTTCGTTGAGGCCGATCACGTCGGCGCCGAGGTTGATGAATTGGAAGCCCTCGGCGCGGAGCTGGGCGAAATTCCCCGGCCCGCCGACGGTGCCGGCGAATTTACCGGCTTTGCGGGCGGCGGCGGCGACCCGGCGGCGCGCTTCGGCGATTTCGGGCAGGTCGCACTCGCCCGGCCGCCCGATCGACTGGCTGTAGTCGCCGGGGCCGAAAAAGATGATGTCGAAGCCGTCAAGCGCGCAGATCGCGTCGATCTCCGCCAGCGCCTGACGGTCCTCGATCTGGAGGATCACGAAGCGGTTGGCGTTGACGAACCGGATGTATTCGGCGAAGTCAAAGGCGCAATAACCGCCGTCGCGGTTGCCGCCGTCGATCGGTCGCATCCCGAGCGGGTGAAAGCGCACCTGACTCACGATCGCACGGGCATCAGCAGCCGACATCACGTGCGGCACCATGATCCCGGCGGCGTCGAGTTCGAGCGGTTTCACCAGATCGCTGTAGGAGCCGCGTTGAACCCGGACCACCAGGTCGGCTCCGCCGCCGCGGGCGGCGAGGATCTGGCTCTCCAGCACCGAAGCGTCATTGGCGACATGCTCGTCGCAGACCCAGACGCAGTCGAAGCCGGCGTTGGCGGCGATTTCGATCGCCCGCGGGCAGGAGAGGTTGCTTTTGTAGGAGACGACGGTTTCACCGCGGCGCAATTTGTCGAGTACGCGGCTTCTTTTGGGAACGAACATGACTAAAAAACCTTTTTTGTATGACAATAGTCGGTTTCTATTCGATTATGATGTGAAATATTGTCTTTTTTTGATCTATTTGTCCGACAAATCAAATTATAGCAAAAATCGCTTCCAATGTCAAGGGTGGATGGAAAAAAAAGTGAAAAAAAGTGAATGTTACGAATTGGCGACGTATTTATTGAGGTGCTTTTTGAGCAGGCCGCGGGCGAGGTCGAAGTTGCGCGACTCGAGCGCGTCGAGCACCATTTTGTGCTCAAACGCAGCTTCCTGGCTTGCCGCGCAGGAGGCGCAGCGGCGGGGCGAAAAGAAAAGTTCGAGCAACCGCGAAAATGAAATCAAAATGGCGTTGCCGCTGATTTCGAGCAGGCGGCGGTGAAAAGCGCGGTCGCGTTGATAGTTGCGCTCGATCGACTCCGCCGTGTCATCGTAGCGCGAGCAATCGGCGAGCTCGCGGAGTTCGGCGAATTCCGCCGCCGAGGCTTTGTCGGCGATCAACTCCAGCGCGCCGAGTTCGATGGTCAAGCGCGCTTCGAGCAATTGGTAGAATGACACGTCGCTGATTGCGATCTGGTAGGCGAGGATGTTGCCGACGCTGGCGAAGTCGACCGGCCGGAGCACGGTGCCGCGCCGGGGCGAGGATTCGAGGAGCCCTTGGAACTTGAGGCTCTGGAGGCCTTCGCGGACGCTGCTGCGGCTGACTCCGAGGAGATTGGTCAATTCCTCTTCGGAGGGCAGCTTGTCGTCGATCCGGAGCTGGTGGTTGATGATATAGGACAAAATGCTGTCGGTGACGTAGCGGATTTTATCGTTGGGCATGTCGTTCATCGCGTTTTTCTCTCGATTTCTCATATCTTTAGTTTGCCTCGCGATTGCCGGAAATGCAAGTCGCGAGGTGCAAAAAAAGCGAAAATTTCACAGAGCGCCGAGTTCGAGCGGCGTCGCGTCGCCGTCGCCGCCGACGGTTCGGAGTACGGTCAAGCGCCATTGCCGCGGCTTGCCCGGCGCGAACCGGATCAGCTGCGGGATCGGGTTGGCGCAGACGTTGCCGAATTCGACTTCAATCGGCGCGGCGAAGCCGACGCCGTCGAAACTGAGTTCAAGCCGGCAGCGGGCCGGGTGCGGCGGCTGGGCGCGCGGGGTCCAGACGAAAGTGGAAAGATCGCGTTCGGAGGCCGGAAACTCGCCGCTGAAGACGCCGTTGCCGTCGTTCCTTGCGTTCAACACCCGGTACTGGTGGGAGGCCCGGATTGTTTCACCCTCGGCGGGGGCGGTGAGCAAGGCGGCCGGGGCGAGGAAGAGTTCGAGCGTAGCCGGGGCGTCGGCGGCAAGTTCGACCTTGGCTGCTTTGACCGTGCGGGGAAGGCGGATCAGGCGTTCGATCCCGATGAGCGTTCCAGCCGCCACCTCTTTGCCGTCGGCCAGCACATGGTAGCCCCGGACCTTCTCATCGCCGTTTTCGCGAAGGCGGATCAGATTGAATTCGGTATTCGCATGCGGCTGGGGTTTGGCGAAGAGCGAATCGACCGCCGCCTTGAATTCGGTGAGTCGCCGGACATCGTTT
>CAZRFG010000214.1:0-6233 GCA_964599205.1 uncultured Victivallaceae bacterium | reverse complement strand
GAGCCGGGAAAAAGCCAAGGAAATCAAATGCGTCAACAACCTGAAACAGCTCGGCCTCGGCATGACCCAGTACGCCGGCGATTTTGATGACTGTTTACTGCCGCAGTATGCCTACAAATGCCCGACCTCCGCACCACTTGGAAAAGTCTATTCAAAAGCAACCGGCGCGTCATTGATCTTCGATCTGCTGTATCCCTACACCGGCAACAAAGCCGTTTCGGTCTGCCCCTCGGACACCTACGGACCGACCCACATCCCGAACAACTATTTCGCCTCATGGAGTTACGTCCGTACCATGACCACCGGGTACACCAATTCCAACCGCAGCCGGTTCTACCGGATGTCCACCCTCAAATCCAACGACGGACAGCGGGTGATCATTATGTCGTGCGGTTATCCCAACACCATCTGGACCGGCGACGGCTATTTGACTGCCGCCTCCGGACGCAATCCTTATCTGGTCAATCCGCTCAATGTCAACGTCACCGCCACCTACCAGCAGTTTCCGGCTCTACGGCATGGCAGCGGACTCAAAAGTGCGTTTCTGTTTTCCGACGGCAGCGCGAATTCAATGGCACATCAGGAATTCGGACAGACCGGCTACTGGACCATCAAAGACGCCAACGTTCGGGTTACCGAAACCACGCCGTAATCAAGTTTTTCCTTCCGCAATGGCAAAATTGAGACAGCAATGATATATTACCGGAAAAACAGCGACAGTCAACTCGAGAAACGTTACGGATCAGGCATGACCAGACAATCTCCCGGCGGGAAATTACGCGCGTTTGTGGAATCGATGATCGCCTCCGGACAGTACGCGCCGGGGGACCGGTTGCCGCCGATCCGCGCGTTGTCCGAGCAGTTCGAGCTCACTCCAGGGACCGCCCGGCGGATGCTCAAGGAACTCTGCGACAAGGGCGTACTGACCTTCCGCCACGGTTCCGGGACTTATGTCTGCGACCGTCCGGAGCAGACCGGCAGCCGTCGTCAGACCATTGCGGTGGTGCTGTGGAACGAGCAGAAAATATCCAGTTACTGCGCCCATGCCGCCAGCGGCATGATCGCCGCCGCTGAAAACACCGGGTATGAATTCCGCTTCTACTACGTGCCCTATTATGACTATACCCGGAGCCTGGATCTTCCGGACGAAATCTGGAATTGCAGTGCGGTCATTTTCCTCGGCGTGTATGACAGTCTGCAGCTCAACAACTTCAAAGCCACCCGCCCCTGCGTCGGGCTGGAAATGCACCGGACGCTCGGCAACGTCCTCTCGCCGGTCTCGATCGACCCCTACGGGGCAGCGGAACTGGCGGTCGACTTCTTCCGTTCGCGGAACATCCGGGATGTGACCGTTTCGACGATGCACACCCCGCTCCACCACGTCCGGGCCAATGTCTTCATCGAGCAGTGGCGTGAGTTCGGCACCTTCCGTACGGTCACCAACCGGGCCGAACTCCCGACGGAATTTCCGGCCGAAGGGCACGGCATTTTCTTTGCCAGCGGCACCGACCATAACTACCACCTCCTGGGGTTGAAGCAAAAATTCGGCTGCATCGACAACCGCGATGCCAACATGCTCTCGGTCGACGGCAAAAGTCTGCTGCTTTCTCATTACGAACCGGCCAACACCATTTACATCGACTGGCAGCTCGCTGGCGAAGTGGTGTTCTCCGAATGCCGGAGGCGGCTCGAAAATCCCGGCTCCGATGTCCGCCGGATCTATCTTGCTCCTCACTTGCACCTCAAAAATCCGCCGGTCAAAAGTTGACCGCCGACCGCTTCCCGGCCGGTCCTCCGGGACCGGCAGGAAGAGAACGTCACCCCGCAACCTGATGGAATTTACCATGAAGTTCTTATTTAGCCTCACTCTGGCGCTCTGCTGCGCCGCCCCGGCCGTCCTGCCGGGAGCCGACCGTCCGCTCCGCTATGAAGCGGCCGGAGCCCGCCTCAATCCCGCCACCGTGGAGAACGCCGGCAAAACCGGCGTTGTCCTCAAACCCGGCGTCGAACCGCGCGTCCAGGGCAAATCGCCGACCGACGACGTGGTTTTCTCGATCCGCGCCCCCGAACCCGGCGTTTTCTTCCTCCGGCTCGGGTCGTCGACCGACGAAACCGGAACCAAACTGATGCGCGCGGGAACCCGCAAGGAGGATTCGCTTTTCGTCAAGCTGCAACTCGACGACGGCCTCCCGACCCGCCGGGTCGCCTTCGTCCCGTGGAACCACGCGCCGTCCTATGAATCCAACCTCGGGAAATTCGAGCTCACCGGGAAGCCCCAGCAGCTCGCGCTCAACCTGCCCCGCGGGCTGGTGGTCAATTCCCTCGAGCTGGTCCCCTACACCCCGCCGGAAGTCCCCGAAGCGGCGCAGAAGTACCAGCCGCGAATCGTCCCGCCGAAAGACCGCCCGCGTCTTTTCATGACCTCCGAAACCTTGCCGCAGATCCGCGCCAACCTCGAAAAAGGCGAAAACCGCGCCCTCTGGGGCCGGATTGCAAAACTGGCGAAAACACCCTATGCGTTCTCTCCCGATCCGGCCGAGGAGCTGACCTCCATGCCCGGCCTCGAAGCGGCGATCCGGGCCAAGGCGTTCTATTTCCAGATGACCGGCGACCGCAACATCGGCCGGGAAGCCTGTGATCTCGCGCTCAACTACCTCCCCCGGGTCGAATTCGGCAACGTGCTCGACGTCACCCGTCCGCTCGGCCGCGCGATTTATGCCGGGGCGGTGGTCTACGATTACGGTTATACGCTGCTGACCCCGGAAGAGCGGACGGTTCTCCGCAAGCACCTGCGGCGGCTGGCCGACGACATGGAGTGCGGCTGGCCCCCCTTCAAGCAGTCGGTGATCAACGGTCACGGCGCCGAAATGCAGATCAACCGCGACCTCCTGAGCTGGGGCATCGCGGTCTACGACGAAGACCCGGAGCCCTACCGGCTCTGCGCCTACCGGCTCTGGGAAGAACTGCTCCCGATGCGCGAATTCGACTACCGCTCTCCGCGCCACAGCCAGGGAATCAACTACGGTTATTACCGCTTCCTCTGCGAAATGCACGCGGTCTGGCTGATGTCCCGGCTGGCCGGCAGCGAGCAATTCGCCCCGAATATCAAGGAGGTCGGCAAATATTTCCTCTACATGCGGCTTCCGGACGGCGAAATGCTGCGCGACGGCGACGGACTCAACACGCCCGGCGAATACCGCAAAGTGCCGCTCCTCTTCATGCTGATGGCCAACTACGCCCGCGATCCGGTGCTCAAGGGGGAATTCCTGCTTCGCCAGGGCGGCATGAACCGCGACATCGACGAACTCGGCTTGATGGTCAACGATCCCGCTCTCACGGCGGCCGAAACCCCCGCCGGACTGCCGCTCACCATCGACTTCGGCACGGTCAAGGGCGGCATGATCGCACGCACCGGCTGGAAGATGGGCAAGGAAAGCGACGACGCCATCGTCGAAGTCAAGGGCGGCGGCTACAACTTCGCCAACCACCAGCACTCCGACGCGGGATCGTTCCAGATCTACTACCGCGGCCTGCTCGCGGCCGACCTCGGCATCTACAAATTCTACGGCACCCCCAACGACATGGTGCTCAACAAGCGTTCGATCGTCCACAATATGATGCGGGTTTTCGACCCCGATGAAAAGCCCTATCTCAACTTCGCCAATGACGGCGGCGCGCGCTATTTCCAGGCGAGCCCCGCCTCGCAGGCCGAAGCGCAGACCGATCCCAGGTTCCGCAACGGCACGGTCAACTACTGCAACTTCGGACCGGACCGGCAGGATCCCGATTACAGCGCCTGGTCGGCGGAACTCGCGAGCGCCTATTCGGACAAGGTGACCAACTACGACCGCACCTTCTGCTTCCTCAATCTGCGCCGGCCCGGACTCCCCGGACTGGTGATCATCGCCGACGACCTCACCAGCCGCAAACCGGAATTCAAGAAAACCTGGCAGGTCAATACCTTCAATCCGCCCCAAGTGGAAAAAGACGCCGTCATCCTCGAAAACCGACTCGGCGGCCGGACCGGTCGCGCCCACGTCCAAATGCTGCTTCCCGCCCCGGCTGACCGCACCATGACCGTGCTCAACGGCGACGACGCCCGCCGGGCCGGCGGCGAATTCATCCCGGTCCCGGCCGGCGCGGAACAGCTTCCCGAAGCGCACGGCAGCCGGATCGAATTCTCCCCCCGCGAAGCGCGCTTGCGCGACCGTTTCCTGACCGTGATCCAGCTCACCGACGACCGGACCGCGCCGCTGCCGGTCAAGTTCCGGGAAGTGAACGGTCTCTGTCAAGTGGAAGCGGGCGACCGCCTGGTCGCGATCAATCCCGCGCCCCGGAACAAGCTGGACAAATGGGAAGTCGAAGTCGCCGCCGCCCCCCGGAAAGTGCTGCTCCTCGGCCTCGAAGCCGGCAACTGGCAGCTGACCGTTCCTGACGGCAACCGGCGCGAAGTCACCATCGAAGCCGGCCGCAACACCTTTGAATTCGAAGCGGCCCGGACCGGGGTTTACCGCATGGTCAAGCCGTAACCCTCAATCCCGCATTGCGCGAGGGCCTCCGGGCCCTCTTTTTTTTTGCCTTTCCGAAGGGCTTGTATTTTTTCGCCTTGATGCTATATTGAAAGATTTGCAATCGTTACCGGAGTTATCTTTTCATGCCTGTTCGCTTCCTCAAACGCTATTTTTCCCCCGCTGAATTCACCGGCCCCGGCGGCTACCGTGAAATCGGCCTGATCGCCTATCCCCTGATCCTGATGTCGGCGAGCACCGTGGTGATGCAGTTCGCCGACCGCAAATTCCTCGGCAACAGTTCGACCGAGGAGCTGGCGGCGGCGATGCCGAGCGGCATTCTCTATTTCACGCTTTTTTGCTTCCTCCAGGTGACCATCGGCTTCACCGCGACGCTGGTCGCCCAGCACCACGGCGCGGGCCACCGCCGCGACTGCGTCGAAGCCGCCTGGTCGGGCCTCTATTTCGGCGCGGCCTCGTCCATCCTGATCCTGGCGATCGTCCCCTTCCTCGGCTACTGGATCCTCGCCAAAACCATGAGCGCGACCTTGTTCCCGCCCGCCTGGGATTATTTCCGTTCGCTGATCCCGACCGGCGCCTTCGCCTGCCTCTCGGTGCCGCTCTTCTCGTTTTTCAACGGCCGCGGCAAAACCCTGCCGGTGGCCCTGATCAATATTTTCATCTGCCTTGCCAACATCTTTTTCGACTGGCTGCTGATCTTCGGCCACTGGGGCTTTCCCCGCTGGGGCATTTTCGGCGCGGGCGCGGCGACCTCGTTCAGCATGTTCCTCGGCTTTGTCGCCGTCGCGATCCTGTTCTGGAACGTCGATCAAAAAGAGTATCCCACCCGGACCATGCGCAAATACCACCCCGAAGTGGTTCGCAAACTGTTCCAGTTCGGCTCGCCCACCGGACTCCAGGTGCTGAGCGACGTCGGGAGTTTCACCTTGATCCTGCTGATCGTCGGCAGACTCGGCGACCTCCCGCTGGCCGCCGCCACCATCGCTTTTTCGATCAACAACCTGAGTTTCCTGCCGCTGCTCGGCCTCTCCGAGGCGACCTCGATTTTGACCGGCCAGATGATCGGGCGCCGGCAACGCAAAATCGTGCCGCAACTGGTCTTCCGCGCCTGGCGGCTGGCGTTCGTCTACATGCTCCTCACCGGGCTCTTCTACATCTCGCTCCCCGGCGTGATCGCCTCCTTTTTCGCCCCCGACAACGCCGCCGGAAGCGCGATCGACTTCGCCGCCGTCGCCGAGCAGAGCCGCTGGGTGCTGCTGATGGCCGCCCTATGGAATCTCGGCGACACCGGGAAATTCATCTTCGCCGCCGCCCTCCGCGGCGCCGGCGACACCCGCGCCATCCTGATCATCGGACTGATCTGCGTCTGGTGCCTCAACATCCCCGGCATCTACCTCCTCGTCTACGTCATCAAACCCCACATCGCCGTGATCTGGGGCTACCTCGTCATCACCACCACCATCGAAGGCATCTGCCTCTTCCTCCGCTTCCAGACCGGCCGCTGGCGCAAAATCAAACTGATCAAACCCGCCACTCCCGCCGAAGTCCCCGAGCAGTACGAACACCTCCCGCTCTGACCCCCCGGTCACCCGAGATTCCGCGCGGAGGAGAAGACAAAACCCAAAAAAGCCGAGCGTCGGCTGCGTTTTCTTCGTCTACTCCCCCGTCCGCGTTCGGCGCGTTGACGGCGCGGGGTTATTTGGA
>CAZRFG010000213.1:0-6243 GCA_964599205.1 uncultured Victivallaceae bacterium | reverse complement strand
CCACCCCGGCCGGGTTTTTGCTGTCCGGCCGGATCATCGGATGGAACACCAGGAAGCCGATCACGCCGCTGTTGTCGAAGAGCAGCGGGAGCGGATCGGAGGCGATCGGCATTCCGGTCGCCAGTGCGGTTTCCACCGCCGTTTTGCGCCTGATTTCGGAGGCCATGTCGAAGCCGGCGGATTCGCCGGCGGTTTCCGCCGGGGCGGCGTAGAGAATCGGAAAATAAACCGGGCGCTTCGGCGAGGGCCGGCGGCCGCCGGTGGTGTCGCGCTCCCAGATGCCGTAATCGGCCATTCCGTTGAGCCTGGCGGCGGCGACGAACTTGGCCCGGTCCGCCTCGCCGACTTCGGGAATCCAGTTCCAGGCCCAGACCAGGAGATTATCGGAGAAGGCCAGACAGTAGTACCGGAATTTTTCTTCGGAGAGGGTTTCAGTGGTGCTGACGAATTTGGCCAGCGCATCAAGTTTGGTCTGCAGGAGCTTGGCCGAGCTGACGAAGTTGCGGGTGTCCTCCTGGGCCAGGATATAGAAGTTCTCCTGGCACTCCTTGTGCTCGCGCTGGTACAAGTGCCAGACGCCCAGCAGCGAGAGCGAGATGCCGAACGCCATCACCATGCCCGGCTCGATATAGGTCATCCATTGGGGGACATCCGAACCGATCCGGCTGCGCCGGACCATCAGCCGGAGCCCGAAGAGGGCAAAGGTGATCAGCAGCAGCGTGGTAATCGCGCCGGGCAGCGCCGCAAGCGTCAACATCCGGATCCGGACCGACGCCTCGATGTCGGCGCCCAGCCCGGCCACGAAGTCGCCGGTGGCCGGATTGTGGAGCGGAATCAGCGCCGTCATCCATTTGCCCCAGCGGTCGATCATGGGGCCGTCGATGATTTCAACTCTTTCCTCCATCCCCCGCCGCAGCTGGGCCGGAACTTCATGATAGGGCGAACCCGGCGGGATGTATTCGGGGGAATCCTGGGATTCGCTGTCGACGAAAAAGAAAATTTCACCGTCAGGGCGAATGCCGGTCAAGTAGATGAAGCGCAGATCGGTATTGGTTTTGCGCAGGGTGACGAGCTGGTCTTTGAGTTGGCGGTATTCCGCCTTGGAGAGGTCTTTGCTGTTGCCGCCGAGCTGAACCAGCAGACCGGGGTCGAGCCCTTCGGCGATCAGCCGGGTGCGGCGCAGCAGGTCGCGGCGGAATTCCCAATCGGTATTTTTGACCTGACGCCAGACATAGAAGCCGCCGCAGACCGAGATGAAAACCACGGCGACGATCGCGAGGAGCAACGGTGCGCTGCCGGTCAGGTTCCGAAAGTCGTCGCTCAATGCGGCCAGCCGGCCGTGTTTTCGCGACCGCTCGCCGAATCGATCCATTTGAGCCGAATTGTCCAAAAGAAACTCCTCTGTAACCGCCACGGCAGGCGGCAGCTTCGCCGGGAAAAAAAGCTTTGGCTCCGCCGGGATTTCCGCGTGGCGGAATTGATATGCCGGCGGCAGGAAAAACCTTCCCTCCGTCCGGTTTTTCAAGCGTGATGAAATGTCCGCCGCGATGGTTTGCCGCGGAACCTTTTCACTGTTGGAAATATATCACCGCAACGCCGGAATACAAATTAAAAAACGTTGCTGCGGCTTGAAAAAAAACGACTTCCGGCGGCCTTCGCCGATACCGCGACCGGTACTTCAGAGTCCCAGCCGGGGAAACAAAATATTGTTTTCCAGAAAAATATGTTCGTGCAGTCCGGCGTCCAGTTTCGCCAGATCCCGGAACAGCATTTCAACTGTCGGACAGGCGTAATCTGGAATCCGGTAGCGATGGCTTGCGGCGCTCATGCGGTGGAGCCGGTCGCCGGCCGCGGTGTGCTGCGTTTCCAGCGCCCGGATGCGCTCCGCTTCCCGGTCGGGATGGCGGTTCTGCCGCATCGCCGGAAAAATCCAGCGTTCCTCCTCCTCGAGATGGCCCGGCAGTTCGGCGGCCAGCGCGGCGAAATCGGTGTACAGCTTTTCGAGCTCGGCGGCATGGTCGCGGTGGGCCGCCGCCGCCCGCCGGAACCAGAGTTCGAGCCGCGGCAGTTCCTCCCGCAGCGAAGCGTGGTGGACGCGGAGAATGTAGTCGATCAGCTCTTCGTTGGAGGCCTTGCTCCAGTCGATGCCGGCGGCGCCGGCGCCCGGCCCCGGCCCGGCGGCAAAGGCGTCGCGCAGCGTATCCCAGTTGACGCCGGCAAGTTCGGCCGCCTCCTTGAGCGGTTTGCCGCCGCCGCAGCAGGTATCGATGCCGAGTTTTTCCAGCATGTTCCGGCAATAGGAACTCTGGAGCGCCAGATCGCGCACCAGGCCGGATTGGAAGATTTTTTCGAGGTCACGAAATTCAGCCATGGTCGTACTCCTTTCGGATTGCGGCCCGGCCCCGTGCGATCCGGCGCCGGCCGCCGCCTTCCGACGATCACCATAAAGCCGGATCGGCTGAAAAGCAAGCGGGAATGCGAGTCGGGGCGCGGATTTTTCCGGGAAAAAATCCGGGACGCGACGCGGAATCGGGATTGACAAGCGCGAGACTTCGGGTTATCTTGTTGAATGATTCTGTCGCCGAGGTTTTCCGGTCGTCGATCGATTCAAGTAAATTTTTCCGATTGAGAGTGTTATGAAGAATCTCCTGGCTTTGTCGCTGTTTTCTTGCGTCGTACTGTCGGTAATCGGGGACGGTGTGGCTTTGCCCGAACCGGCGATCATTCCGCGTCCCCGGAGTGTGGTCATCGATCCCGACGGCGCGCCGTTCCGGCGCGATTCCGGCGCGATTACCGCCGACGAGTCGCCGGCGGCGACCGCGGCCGCCGAATTGTTCCGCTCCGAATTCTCCAGCTCGCCGGGCGCGGTGCGGTTTGCCGCCGTCTCCGGACTCCAGCCCGAAGCCTACCGGCTGACGGTCAACGCCGGCACCATCCGAATCGAAGCTTCCGACTACGCCGGGTTCTTCAACGGCAGCCGGACGCTGCTGCAGTTGTTGCGGCAGTCGCCCGACGGGGTGCTGACGCCGATGACCATCGAGGATTCGCCGCGATTCCGCTGGCGCGGCGTGATGCTCGACGTCGCCCGCCACTATTTCCCGCCGGAATTCCTCTATTCGCTGGTCGACCGGCTGGCCGAGGTCAAGATGAATGTGCTCCATCTGCATCTGACCGACGACCAGGGCTGGCGGATCGAAATCAAACGTTACCCGCTGCTGACCGCCAAGGGGGCGTGGCGCGACGGCGTCGGTTTCCAACTCGATCCCGCCAGCACCGTCCACTACCGCGAAGACGGCCGTTACGGCGGCTTCTACACTCAGGAGGAGCTGAAAAAACTGGTCGCCTACGCCGCCGCGCGGAACGTCACCATCGTTCCCGAAATCGATATTCCCGGGCACTCGCATGTCGCGCTCGCCACCTATCCCGAGCTGCTCAAGTGCGAAATTCCCGGAGGCTCCAATGTCTATTGCGCCGGGCAGGAGTCGAGCTACCGTTTCATCGAAAATGTGCTGCTTGAGGTTTTCGAAATTTTTCCCTCGCCCTACATCGTCCTCGGCGCCGACGAGGTCCGCACCAAATCCTGGGAAACGTGTCCGCGCTGCCGCAAGCTCGCGGCGGATCAGAATTTCAAGGACAGTCAACAGCTGCAGCACTATTTCGTCTCGCGGGTCGCCGATTTCTGCCGCCAGCAAAACCGCAAGCCGACCGGCTGGGATGAAATCCTCCAGGGCAGCGGCGACACCTATCCCGAGGTCGCGGTGATGGCCCGCTCCGACCGCGACGTCCCCGGCGTCAAACCCGCCGAGGCGGGGCGCGAAATGATCATCATGAAGAGCTCGAAATGCTATTTCGACTACGCCCAGGATACCGGCGAACCGCGCGCGATCAGCATCCGCAACACCTGGGAAAACACCTACCGGCTGGAGCCGTTTCCGCCGACCCTGGCCGCCGACAAGCAGCCCTTCATCCTCGGCGTCGAGGGCGCGCTGTGGACTGAATTCGTGCCCAATCCGGGACACGCCGGCTATCTTCTCTTCCCCCGCGCGCTGGCCTTGGCCGAGGTCGGCTGGACCCGCCCGGAACGGCTTGACGAGAGCAATTTCCGGATCCGGCTGCGGGCTTATCTGCCCGCCCTCGACGAGGCCGGGGTCTGCTACCGGCCGGACGGCGGGCTGCTGCGGGTCACCGAGCGCGACGGCAAAGTCGAAATCACCACCCCGATTCCGGATGCGGCGATCCACTACACGCTCGACGACTCCTATCCGACGGCGGCTTCGCCGCGTTACAGCGGGCCGCTGGCGATCGGCGATCTCTCCAATTTGCGGATCGCGGTGATCGGGAAACGGGGCAACGCCTTTCCGGTTTTTGACCGCACCGTCGGGGTCGGCAAGTGGACCATCAGCGGCCCCGAGGCGGCGGAGAACCGTCCGCTCGAACTCGCCTTTGACGACGACGTCAATTCCTTTTACCAGAGCAAAAAACCGTTTGCCAAGGGTTCTGAAATCCGGCTCGACTTCGCTGCGCCGCGGCAACTCGACGGGGCCCGGGTGGTGGCGGCGCGCGGCATGGCCGGCGGCGGCGGCAACGCCCTTGCCGCCGGACGATTGCTGCTCTCCGCCGACGGCGAAGTTTTCACCGAGGCGGCCAAATTCAACAACGGGGTCGCCGAATTCAATTGCCCGCCGCAGCCGGTCAAAGCGCTCCGGATCGTCGCCGACGAAACCGTCAAACCGGCGCTGCGGGTTCGCGAAATCGCCCTTTCCGGTCCGCCGCCCCCGCCGCCGGCGGACGAGCCGGTGAACGAGCCGGTGGCCCAGCCGGTTTCCGCCGCGGTGGCGGCCGCAGAGCACGATCCTGCCAACTCTGCGCAGATCATTTCCAAAGCATTTTAGCTGCGGCCCGCCGGGCTCCCGGCGATCCGGCATGGGTCGGATTGAAACAGGAAACCCGCGTGGCACCCTTGCCATGGGCAACTCCGGCGCGCCCCGGCGCGGTGAGCAACAACCATCGCAAGCCGGATTTGTCCCGCGCCCCTTTTCCGCAAAATATTCACCCTTGAGCCCGGTGGCGTGAGCAAAACCCGGGGAATCGCGTTTCCCCGCCCGGGTTTTCAGTTGCATCGTGATCAGGAATGAGGAGCGAAGCCGAACTGCAAAAGGTCGAAGCGAGTTCGATCGGCGGCGATTTTGTCCGCGCGGACTGACCAAAGAGCACGCCGGGCCCGGCGACATTTCCTTCGCAGTCGCCAACCTCGCCCGCTTCCGCAACCGCAAATCCGCCGGGGAACTCCTCCGCGCCGCCAACCGCAAATTCACGCGTCGTTTCAAATTCATCGAGAGCGGACTCGGCGCTGTAACTGCCGCGTCGAATTTGCGCCGCAAGACGCGAATGCCGTACGGCGCCACAGCCCCGTATCAAGCACGGACCTGATAGGAATGAGCGATCTGGCATGGGGCAAAGCGCTTGGCGTTTTTGAGAGGGATTTGGGTTGTAAACCGCAGGCCGATACAGGGTATCGGACGAGGATTTACGACCAAAATCGGCTCAAAAGAACAAGCGATGATCGATCAAGGTGGCGAATCAGGATGAGGAGGTCTTTACGCAAAAAAGCGAAGAGACCGCCGGACCTTTGGAGCAGGGAGGGCGAGAGGGGGCGAACCTTTCATAAAGGCTTGCCCCCCGGTGAGGCCAAAGGAATCGGCGTCAAAGCCGCGGTGCGGTCCTGCCCGGGGGAGCGCAACGGGGCGAGGAGCCTCCGGACTTTCCCGCGACTGAGATCAAACGGGAAACTTGACAGCGGGGAATAGCGGCGGTATATTGTTCTTTTTCGGAAAATGGGAATATCATGAAAAGTCATGCGGTTTATACGCGCGGGCCGATCGGGCGGACGATGCTCCGAACGGGGTTTGCGATGCTGGCTGGGACGCTGGCAATGTCGGGGTACAACATTGTCGACACTTATTTTGTCGGCCAGCTCGGCAGGACGCCGCTGGCGGCGATGGGGTTCACCTTTCCGGTGATCATGCTGGCGGGTTGTCTGTTTCACGGCCTGGCGGCGGGGGTGATGACGCCTTCGGCGCAGGCGCTGGGACGGGGGCGCAAGCCCAAGGCTTCGACGCTGGTGAGTTCCGGGGTGCTGCTGATCGTGCTGGTTTCGGCTTTGCTGGCGGTGCTGGGCATGGCCGGCGGCGGAGTGATTTTCCGGGGGCTGGGCGCGAGCGGCGAGACGCTGGTTCAGGTACA
>CAZRFG010000212.1:0-6279 GCA_964599205.1 uncultured Victivallaceae bacterium | reverse complement strand
AACACAATAGTCAGGACAATACAAGTAATTTAAGTATTGAAAATCTCATGATATTTGATGAATGAAACAGATTAATTCTCTTTTTTTCTTAATATGGGTTTTCTCGAAATTTGGTTTTATATTATTAATTAAAAGCATTTTGTGATATATGATATTGATCTTGCACGAGAGCTGTTGTCATTTATGGCTTTGCCTTGGATGTTAGACTGTTTAATTGAGGATAGTATACGTAGGTGATTCGGACGATAGTGAACGTGTAATCACTTATCTGATTTTTGCACCTAAAAAACACCCCGCCGCACTTTTTGAGGTGGGCGGGGCGGTGACAATTCCGATAGAAGCCATTGCCGAAGCGGAAGAAGTTATTTCTTCTTCTTGTCGTTGGGCTGAGTGAAAGAAGTGGGCGCGGTCGCGTCCTTGGCGGCCTTGTTGCTCGCCGGATCACGCGATACGGCCGCAGCTGCGGGCTTCATGTTTTTGTCATGTTTGGACATATGCTTTTCCTCCTTTCCAAAAAACAAGTTGATGGAATCTCGGAATCTGCGCTATTGACATCGGAAAACTGGGCATCAAATGCGAACGGTCTGGCTGTTAATAGTCGGTTCTGAATTCGATTAACAACGCTCGGGTCCCGCGTTTTGGTGCGTGGTACAAGCCCGGGCTCTTTCATTTGATTTTAAATCCGAATGTTGCATGAACCCGCCCACGCCCTGACCCATTTTTTGAACTCACTCGGCCGCGAAACCCTGAGGAGGCAATGGCTGTCTCCCCGCGCTTTCACGCCCGCTTGATGGTCAAAACCCTGGTCAGGAGCATCGACTTTTTCAGGCAACATCCGGATCATGAATTTCAAAAGTCTTTTGAAATATCCCCGAAAGACTTCAAAAAATAACATTGGAGATATAGTTTAGCACCGGAATTTTTTTTCGCAAGCGGAAAATCAAACAAATTACGCAACTCTTCCGGGCGCCGCCGAAGCAAGAGCCGCATTCCGGCGACGTTCAAAGCCGCCCGAAGCCAGTGAACTCATCACCATAGCTCCGCCCATCTGCAAAATTCGAAGGGCATTATCCAGTACGGAACCCCTGATCGAGCAGTTCCTCCCGCCAGAACAAGCGAAGCGTAGTTCAAAACCCCCCGCTTTCCCCTGAACACGCGAAGCGTAGTTCAAAATCTCCTGCCTTCCCCTGAACACGCGAAGCGTAGTTCAGACTCTCCCATCTCCCTCCAGAACAAGCGAAGCGTAGTTCAGACTCTCCCATCCCCCTCCTGAACAAGCGAAGCGTAGTTCAGAGTTGCCCCCCCCGTCCGCAAACACGCGAAGCGTGTCGCGGAAAAAAAACACGTGTAGACGCAACCGCTGTTTTTTTGCCGCGAAGCGCGAGGAAATGTCGCGTTTTGCCCAAGGAGGCACGAAGGAGCGTACTTTAGTACGTGACTGAGAACCGACGACCGGCAAGGCACGAGATTTCCCGCGATTCGCGGCAAAAAAAAGTGGTGGCGGGTCCCGGACTCGAACCGGGGACCTGCGGATTATGATTCCGACGCTCTAACCAACTGAGCTAACCCGCCACATTCGTGGTGCGTTGCATAAAATAACCGTTTTTGCCCGAAATTCAAGCGCGGCGACGAAAAATTTTGTTATTTATTCGGTGGGATCGATGAGACCCATCAGCTTGAAAAGCTTGCGCGGGATCTCGATGTTTTCGTATTCTCCCTCGAAAATTTCGGCGCCGCGGCCGATCGCCAGCACCGGAACCGGATTCGGCGCGTGGGATTTGGCGCCCCAGGTGACGCCGAAGCGCTTGTCGCGCTGGCTCTGGAGCAAGGCGGCGAACTCCTCGGGGAGCTTGGGGCCGCCTTTGGCGATCAATTCTTTGCCGGCGGCCTGCTCTTCGGCGGTCGCGTCTTTGAGGAGCTCCATCATCTTCTCGGGCTCGGTCATGTAAGCTTGATTTTTGCGCAGTTCGGCGGCGTAAAAGGCGCTGCCTTTGCGGTTGTTGATCAACTCCTCGGGGATCGGGCCGGCGAGCTGGGGATTGCCGGTGTTGTGGTCGGCGGTGACCACGATCACGGTGTCGTCGGGGTGGTCGTAGTAGAAATCGAGCGCTTTGCCGACGGCGCGGTTGAGTTCGCGGACTTCGCCGATCGCCGCCGGGGCGTCGTTGGTGTGGCTCGCCCAGTCGATTTTGGCGGCTTCGACCACGATCAGGAAGCCGGCGGGATGCTCGCCGAGGAGTTCCGCCGCCTTGGCGGTGTAATCGGCCAGCGTCGGCAGTTTCGAATCGGCCGGGCGGTTGATTTCAAAGTAGCTCCACTTGTGGGTGGCCGCCAGCGGCAGGTCCTCGTAGGCGGCCTGGTGGAGGTCGGCGGGGTCGCGCATTACGGTGTAGCCGACGTCGGCGAGCGCTTTTTCCACGCTCGACCGGGTTTCGTCGGTAGCGACGAAGTGGCCGCCGCCGAAAAAATCAACCGATGAAATCGGCAGGAAGCGGGCGATTTCATCGGTGTTTTTGCGGCTCTCGGTGTGAGCGTAAAAGGCGGCCGGGGTGGCGCCGTTGATGGCGTCGCTGGTGATGATCGCCACCCGTCGGCCCTGAATTTTGGCGAGTTTGGCGATCGAGTCGAGTTTATCGCCGTCGGGGTCGACGCCGACCATGCCGTTTTTGGTCTTGACCGCGCAGGCGAGGGCGGTGGCGGCGGCGGCGGAGTCGGTCAGCTGATCCTCCGCATTGTTGGTCCGTGCCGCGCCGCGCACCGGCAGCGCGTCGAGCATCGCGGTGCCCGCGGAGCGGAAGGTGGTGTCGCGGGCCATTTGAAGGTGTTCAAAGCCCATGCCGTCGCCGATAAAGTAGAAGACGAATTTGGCCGGTTTCTCCTCTTCGGCGGCGACGGCGAAGAGAGCGGCGAAAACCAGCAGCGACAGCAGCAGCGCTTTTCTCAGCATAGGCGGCAATCCTTTCCTTATTCACTGTAATATAACACCGCAATTGCATTTTTCCCAACGCGGAGAATTGCTACCGGGACGCTTTGGTGATATATTGTGGCTGAACCAACTACCGGGCACCTCTGAAAATTGGAATACTTGGCTGAAAAATGCGCCTTGCGTCCGTATCCGCGACTTTTCGCGCGGCTGGTTACCTATGGTGGCCAGCCGCTTGCAAAATCACGGCTCCGAACCGCAATTCGCTGTTTTTCAGCTCAAGCCAATTTTAAGGGGGTCCCTTCTTAAGGAAACAACCGATTATGGAATTGAAACTCGAACGGCCGCTGGTGATGTTCGACATCGAGAGCACCGGCGTCACTCCCGGCCGCGACCGGATCGTCGAGCTGGCGGTGCTGAAAATTATGCCCGACGGCGACAAACAGAGCACGGTCCGGCGGCTCAATCCCGAGATGCCGATCCCGCCCTCGGCGACCGCCATTCACGGCATCACCGACGCCGACGTCGCCAACGCGCCGACCTTCGGCGTGATCGCCGCCAATCTGGCGCGCTACCTCGAGAACTGCGACCTCGGGGGATACAATGTGGTGAATTTCGATATTCCGATGCTGCAGAACGAATTCCAGCGCGCCGGGGTGCCCTTTTCGATGGACGGCCGCAAGGTGGTGGATGCCTATACGCTCTTTTGCAAGCTCTATCCCCGGACGTTGACCGCGGCTTACAACTTCTTTTGCGGCAAGGAATTGGCCGACGCCCACAGCGCCGACGCCGACACCGCCGCCACCTGGGAAGTGCTGCTCGGCCAGCTCGAACGCCACCCCGATCTGCCGCGCGAACTCGGCGCGCTGGCCGAGCTCTGCAACAACGCCGATCCCGACGCGATCGACCGCACCCGGCGCTTTAAATTCCGCGACGGCGAGGCGGTGGTCAACTTCGGCAAGAACATTGGGCGGCCGCTCAAGGAGATCGCCGAACAGGATCCCGGCTTCCTGCGCTGGATCCTGCGTTCGGATTTCCCCGACGACGTCAAA
This sequence comes from uncultured Victivallaceae bacterium, assembly GCA_964599205.1. Lineage (GTDB taxonomy): Bacteria > Verrucomicrobiota > Lentisphaeria > Victivallales > Victivallaceae > JAVBUI01. The sequence goes on along the minus strand of CAZRFG010000212.1, from coordinate 2,304 downwards.
AAAATCGCCACCGATGCGCTCTCCGGGATTTTCCCGAAACAGGAAAGTTCGTCATGATCCAGTATCACCCCGATCCCAAAATCAATGCTCTGCTGAATCTCCTCGACGACGAAAATGAAAACGTCGCAGTCGAGGCGATGGCCGAGCTGCTTTACCGGGAAAATGAACTCGGCGACGCTCCGGCGCATGTTCAGGAGCACGGCAACGCGCTGGCCCGCAAGCGGATTCACCAGCTTCAGGCGGCGTTGACGCTTCGCCGCCGCCGCCGCCAGTTCTCGGAACTCCTGGCGGCCCGCGAGATTGATTTGATCGACGGTTTGATCGAGGTGCATTTGCAGTGGTTCGACAATGACTCCAAGCCCGCGCTGGAGGAAATCTGGCGACGTTTCGCCGAAGACGCCGCCCGCTTCCAGCCGGCGACCTTTGAACAGCTTTCGTACTTCATGCGCAAACGCGGCATGGTCGCGGTCGCCGAGAGCACCATGCAGCCGGAAAATTACTGCATCGGGACGATCATCGAGAACAACACCGGGGCCGCCTCGGTGCTGACCGGGTTGGCCTGGGCGCTGGCCAACGCCGCCGGCGCGAAGTTCCGGATCGTCCGGATGATGGGGGAATTCGCGCTCCTCAACGACGACGGCATGCTGCTGTTGCCCCGTCGCGACTGGGAAGTGATGATGGGGGCGCGGATTCAGGATTACGACTTCTGGGAGCCGCGGACCTTGCTCAAATTCGCCTCGACGATGCTTTTTTCGCACGCGGTCAACAGCGACAGTTTCCGCTACGTCCAGACCATCGCCCAGGCGCTGGCCGGGCTGCCGGACGGCGAATTGCCGCGGACCTTTCCCTATCCCTATTACCCCGCCCCGGATGAGGAGGAACATCGTGAATGAACTTTTTCTCGGCATCGACGTCAGCACCCAGGGCGTCAAGACGGTCGCGATCGACCCCGAACGGGGCGTGATCGCGGGGGAATCGGCGGTCAATTTCGGCAAAGACCTGCCGCAGTTCGGCGCGCCCAGCGGCTTCCTCCCGAACCCCGATCCCTTGCTCCGCCACGCCGATCCGGCGATGTGGGCGGCGGGAATGGAGCTCGCGCTCGAGCGGTTGCGCGCTTCCGGGGTGGCGATGGAGGCCATCGGCGCGATTTCCGGCTCCGGCCAGCAGCACGGGACGGTGTATCTCGCCGAGCCGGTCACCGCCGGCGGTCGCTACCGCCTCAGCCGTCCGACTTCGCCGATCTGGATGGACCGCACCACCGAAGCCCAGTGCCGGGCGCTCAGCGCCCGTTTCGGCGACCGCCTCCGGCTGAGCACCGGGAGCGATGCCGTCGAACGCTTCTCGGGGCCGCAGATCCGGCGCTTCGCCGAGACCGAGCCCGAAGCGTATCGCAACACCGCCGCGATCGCGCTGGTGAGTTCCTTTTTGTGCTCGCTCCTGATCGGGCGAACCGCGCCGGTCGACGAGGGCGACGGCGGCGGGATGAATTTACTCGATTTGCGCCGCCGCGCCTGGGACCCCGAGATCGCCGAATTCACCGCGCCGGGTCTGCTCGCCAAACTGCCGCCGGTGGCCGCCGCGTTTGAAATCGCCGGGGAGCTCGATCTCCACTATGCCAAATTCGGCTTGCGGCCGGGGATTCCGGTGGTGGTGTGGACCGGGGACAATCCGGCCAGTCTGGTCGGGGTTGGCGCGACCGAACCCGGAACGGCGGTGATCAGCCTCGGCACCAGCGACACGTTCTTCGGCTCGATCGCCGAATTCTTCACCGATCCCGACGGCTGCGGACATGTGTTCGGCAACGGGGCGGGGAATTTTATGAGCTTGGTCTGCTTTACCAACGGCTCGCTGGCGCGCGAGGCGATCCGTCAGCGCGCCGGGGTGTCCTATGCGGTTTTTGACCGCGTCGAAGCGCCGCGGCGGGGGGAATTGCTGCTGCCCTATTTTGAGCCTGAGAGCACCCCACCGGTGCTGAGTGCCGGGATCCGCGCCAATTTCGACTGGGAGCATGCCGCGCCGGGGGCGCTGATTCGCGCGCTCCTCGAATCGCAGGCGCTCTCGATGCGGCTTCACTCCCGCTGGCAGGGCGAGTTCCGCGCGATCCGGATCACCGGCGGCGCGGCCCGGAGCGAAGGGATGCGGCGGATTCTCTGCGATGTCTTCAACGCGCCGGCGGCGACCAGTCCGGTGCTCAATTCGGCCGCCCTCGGCGCCGCTTTTCGCGCCGCCGCGGCGCGGGGGTTCGGGGTGGAGGAGCTCGGCGCGAAGTTCTGCCGGGCGGTCGATCCGATCGAGCCCGATCCG
>CAZRFG010000211.1:0-6291 GCA_964599205.1 uncultured Victivallaceae bacterium | reverse complement strand
GGTCGGCCGGTACCCTTTTTCGACGCGACCGTCGGCGTAGATTACGTGGCGGATGTTGGCGGCGACCAGGGCGGTGGCGGCTGATACTTCCGGTCTTCCCGGTCTATTTTTTCAAAAAAATCCAATTTTTTTTATATTTGCCCTTGACATCGGTTGTCATTTACACTACAATAATACCATCAACATAGTATCAATATTAAAATTAATATCACCAAATAAATGGAGAACGGATCATGTCAAGGCAATCGTCTCGTTGTTTCACGCTGATTGAGCTGCTGGTTGTGATTGCGATTATCGCGATCCTCGCCTCAATGCTGCTGCCGGCCTTGAACAAGGCGCGCGAAACCGCCAAACAATCGAAGTGCGCGTCGAATCTCAAGCAGTTCGGGACGGCGGGGCAGATGTACACCGCCGACAACAACGGCTGGTATACCGTCTTCCGGCGCGGCACCGCCTCTTCCGACGCGGTCTATCTCTACAAGACCGAGCTCCTGACCTATATGGTCGGGGTCGATTACAGCCCCGACACGCGGGGACCGTGGAATGGCTTCATCAAAGCGATGACCACCGGCGTGATGATCTGCCCCTCGTGGATACGACCGGCTGTCATCACGGCCAGCGACAGCGGCGGATGGTACTGGTACTTCGGCGGTTACGGCTTCAATGTCGGGTACGAAAAAGATGCCGCCAAGACCACCACCTACGGCTGGGGAATGTATGGCATCGACGCCGCCAATCCGTGGCGCACGCGCCAGAAACTCGATACGGCGAAAATGCCCAGCAAAACCATCGCCATGGGCGACGGCGTGGATTGGAATGTTTCCGGCGGCGCCATCGCCTCGTCCGGCGACCTCTACAGCAGCATGATCCTTCAGGACGCTACGCGGGAGCCTTATGGCGCACCCGTTCCTTCCATCGGCAGCCGCCACAACCACGGCGTCAACTACGTCTGGGCCGACGGCCACGTCGAGTGGAAATCCCAGAACGAAATGCGTACCGGGGTCCCCGGAGTTGCCAACAGCACTGACGCGCACAAATACTATTTCAACCGGTTTAAATAAATGAGCCAATTTCAAAAGTTCTTTCGGCCGCCCGAAAGGTTGGTGTTCCCGCCTGACCGGGAGCGATTTCGGGACATACCGCTTGGGGTATGCCCCTCAATCTACCCGGCCATGCGGAAAAACCTCCGCTTCCGGATCGTCCCGAAATTACTTTTGCAATCGGCTCAGATGACAAGGAAAAAAATACTCCTCGTTTTGCTGATCACCGCCGCGACCGCAATCCTTGCCGCACCGCCGAAGTCGGAAGCGGAAATCGCCCCCCGGGTGGCGAAGTCGCTCGAGGAACTTTCGCAAAAGCCGCGTCCGCGCCTGCTGCTCGGGACGGACGGCGTCGAGGGGCTCCGGCGCAATGCGAAAACCAACCTCGGGAAACCAGTGGCCGAATGCATTCTCAATGACGCAAATTTGCTCCTCAACGAGCCGGTTTTGCGCTACGAGCTCCGGCCGGACCTGCTGCGGGTCGCACGCACGGCGCTTTTTCGGATCGCGACGCTTGCCGATGCTTATATGCTGACCGGCAACCGGGCCTTTGCCGACCGCGGAATCCAAGAGATGCAGACGGTCTGCGATTTTCCCGACTGGTATTCCCAACACTTCCTCGGCGTCGCCGAACTCGGCTTGGCGGTTTCGCTCGGCTATGACTTTTTTTACCGTGAACTGACCGCCGAGCAACGGGAAAAAATGGTTGAAACGCTCTATACGCGCCTGATCCTGCCCTCCATGGCCGAACCGGTCAAGGGGCGCTGGAGCTGGGTCGGCGCGGACAACAACTGGAATCAGGTTTGCCACACCGGGACGGTCGCCGCCGCGATCGCCATTTACGAACGCGATCCGGCGCTGATGACTCAAGCGGTCAGCCGCGCGCTGGTGGATATCCAGCCGGCGATGCTCAAATCCTACGCGCCGGACGGCACCTATGCCGAGGGGCCGATGTATTGGGGCTACGGCACCGACTACAACTGCATTTTGTTCCAACTTCTCCAGCCCGCCTTCGGCACTTGCTTTGACCTCGAAAAACTTCCCGGCTTCGATCGCACCGCCGAGTATATGATGCAAGTCACCACCCCGCTCGGCACGGTTTACCCCTACTCCGACTGCCAGGCGCATCGGGCGCTGAGCCTCGCGCCGTTCTGGATGGGCATGAATTTCGACCGCCCCGACTATATCTGCAACCAGGACCGCCGCCAGCTCGCCGCGCAGGCCGCCAACCGGACCCGCCTCAGCATGAACCGGTTGCTGCCCTTCGCGCTTTTCTCCCTCAACCGGGATGCGCCGCCGCCCAAGGATGCGCCGCTTCGCTACTTTGCCGCGCCGGAAGCGGCGGTGCCGCTGGCGATCTTCCGCACCGGGTACGGCCCGCTCGACGCATATGGCGCGATCAAGGCCGGACCGGCCAACGGTCCGCACGGGCACATGGACGCCGGATCGTTTTTCTATCTTCGCGACGGCGTCATCTGGGCGGACGAACTTCAGCACGAGCGCTACGAAATTTTCAAAGACCGAGCGGATCTGAGCTTCTGGAACGGGTCGCAGGACGGCGCCCGTTTCGACCTCTTCCGCCAGGGCCCGCGTTCCCACAATATTCTGATGATGAACGACGCCAAACAGCGGGTCTCGGTCAAAGCCGAGCTTCGCAAGGTCAGCGACGATGAGGTCGAGGTCGATCTCGGGGGAATTTACGCCGACTTCGCCGGTTCGGTCGTACGCAGCGCGAAATTCGGCAAGGATGGTTCGCTTGCGATCAGCGACCGGATGACCGGCCTCAAGCCCGGAACCCGGGTGCGCTTCCAATTCAGCACCGGCACCGCGGCCGAAGTCGGGGCCGACGGTCAAAGCGTCACCCTGAGAAGCGGCGAAAAACGCCTCCGGGTGGTCCGCTCCGGCACCGCCGCCGCGGGAGCGTGGCAGGTTGTCGAGTGCGACCGCATCCCGCGCAAATTTGACAACGAAACGCCCGCGCCCGGCTACCGGATGATCGAATTTGAAGCGGTCGCCCCGGCGGACGGCAAGTTGGCGTTCAAGGTCGAATTTCAGCCGCTTCCGCCATGCAAGCCGGACCCGGCGAAAGTGGCGGCGAACTTCTTCATTTTCAATCCGCCCAAGGCTGCATTCCGCGCCGCCGCCGATCCGGCCGACGGCGCGGTGACAGTGACGCTTCCGGCAACCGCGGCGAAGCTTCCCTATTACTCGGTCGGCTGCAATTTTGCGACGCCCGCCGACCTTTCGCGGGTCAAAAGGGTCAGGTTTCTGGCGAGATCGAATTTGCCGGTGCCGGTCATGTTCGGCTTGATCGCTCCCGGCGGTCGGCTGACCGCGGCGGCCGACCGTGCGATCCGGCTCAAGCCGGACGAGTATACAGCGTTTGAACTCGCGCTTGAGAATGGAGAAAGAACCGGCGCGCCCGACCTTGCCGCGACGCGTCAATTCTTTGTCGGGCTCTTTTCCTCGCTTGGCGACACCACCGCGTCGGACAATGTGCTGACGCTGAAAGATGTCGAGTTTGTCGAATAGGTTTCACCCGGTCCGGTTGAATTTTCACCGGCGCATGATAGATTGAGATCATGATTTACAAAAAAGACATCGTTTACAACGCAATCCGCAACGAAATTCTGGCGGGGACGCTTCCGGTCGGCAGCAAGCTGCCCAATGAATTGGAGCTGGCCGCCAAGCGCGGCGTGGCGTTCAACACCATCCGCTCGGCCTTGAAGCGGCTGGAGGCGGACGGGCTGATCTCGCGGCTGCCGGGACAGGGGACGATCGTCCGCCGCGTCCGTCCGGCGAGCTGGGAAGGGGCGAAAATCCTGCTCTATCTGCCGCGCGTCGATTCGCCGTCAAAATCGTTCGACGAAATGAGCTCGGGAGCCGCCGAACGCGCTTTCGCCAACCGGACCGAGCTTGAAATCATTCATGACGACGCGATTTCGACGCTTCCCGAGCGCTACCTCGGCGAAGAGTTCCACGCGATCATCTGGGACCGCCCGGTCAAGCCCGGAGTGAAAGAGGTGATCGAGAAACTCCGCCGGCTCAAAGCCCCGCAATTGGCGATCAACCGTGAATTTCCCGATGTGCAATCCTTCTACACCGACGACTGCGGCGCGCTGAACGACATGATGCAGTTTCTGCGCGGGATCGGGCACCGTCATGTGGCGATGCTCGACTTTGACCTTGAAATTCCCTTTTTCCAGTTACGACAAAAGCAGTTCATCGACCAGATGCGGATCAACGGCATTCGCGACGCCGAGCGGTATTTGCTGCGGACGAGGTCGTATCCCGACAACACCTGGGAGCAGTCGGCGGATTTTTTCCACCGGGTTCCGGAGGTGACGGCGGTGATTGCCTTTTCCGGCGACCAGATGCCGGGGCTGATCCATTATCTCGCATCAGCGCTGCTGAGCGTACCGCAGCAGATGACGCTCATTTACGTCGGCGACGACGATGACACGCGCTTCAACTCCGCCGACTACACCGTCCACACCGACGCCCGACGCGAAATCGGCCGCGCCGCCATCGACCACGCCTGCCGGATGATCACCGGCGAAAACACCCCCGGCCCGACCATCTTCATCAAAGGCAAATTCCTGATGCGCAAAAGCTGCGCACTGCCGCGCACCATGCGGGACTGAGTTCAATGGCGCTCCGGCGCGATCCGGGCATGGAGGACGAAAGTTATTGCAATCTCCTTCATTTCGCGCTTAATATACTTTATGCGCCTGCTGCCGCTCGATCCTGGCGGCGATCCGGGGCCAGTCGGACGGCGGGACTTTTTCGACCCGGCCGTCGGCGTAGACGACGTGGCGGATGTCGCCGGCTTTCGCGTGCAAGCCGGGCTTTTCGTAGAAAATAATTGCGTCCTTGTCGCTGAATGACACACCTCCGCCGCAGTAGCAGTAAGCCAGCTCCTCCTCGTTCGGCAAGCGCTCGAAGTCGGAGCGATGGCGGTAGCTGCTCAGGGTCTGGCATTCCTCCATATAACTGCGCCAACTCTCCATCGACCGCTTTTTGCCTGACCAGTCAGTCGGGGGATTTTGCAACCACGCGGCGTACAACTCCGCCATGGTCGCGGCGGGATAACGGTCGGTCGGGAGTTCACTTTGCCACGCGATCATCTGTTCCCGCATAAAGTCGCCGCAGGTCCCGACAAAGCGATCCGGAGTCCTGTACGAAACACACGGCAAAAACATACCGATCAGCATGGCAACGCCTAACCAGCCCCAAACCCCTCCGAGCAGCCATCCCCGGTGCGGCGGCGGGGGAACCGCGCGCAAGCGGCAGTACGCAACGTCGGCAATCAACCAGCTCACCAAAACCAGCCACGCCACCAGCGCGCACCTGAAGACCCAAGCCTCAGGCTCGTAAAATACATCCGGATGACAGTCGTTGCGGCCAAGCTTCAGATCTTTAACGATCAGTCCGCCAAGAATCCCCGCAATGATCACTCCGAACAGACAACGAATCACATTTTTTGCCATCATTGCCTCCTCGCTCCCGGTGAGCCGCCGCCGGAACCCGGCGGATGCATTTCACGGGTTGCTTTTCGCTCCGGCCAGGGTGGAAAGTTCATTTCCCAAGCGGTTAAAAGCGACGATGTGTTCACGGTATTGATATTGCGGCCAAATAAGAGACGGCTGATAAAATGCGACGCTGTCTTCCTTCAGCCGGCGGATTTTCGCCGCCAGCGGTGCGACATCCTTGCCGCTGCTCAGATAGTCGGATACGCCCTGCAACAGTCGGCGATCGGAGTCGGCCATACCGCACACCGCAGTTTGCAGATCCGCCTCCGCCCTGAAAGCTTGGTCAAAACTGACCTCTGCCACCTGAAACCAGGTGAAAAAAAGACCGTCGACAACCAGCATGAAAATCATCAAAGCGAGCATCGCAAGACGCCATTTGACCGCCTTGTTTTTGAGCTCCCAGACCACCGCGATGGCAATCGCCCCCACTGTCAAAGCCGCCAACGCGGCAACCATCAAAAATAGCATCTTGCCCCTCCATACTCGATTTGAGTTATTTTTCAAGAACCATCGCGTTTTTCGCCAGTCGCCGGAGGCCGTTTCACGAGGCCGAAGAATTGCCGGGTATCCGGGTCGGCGATTACCAAGCCGATGCCGACGGCGAGCGTGAACGCAATGTCGCCCGCACAGGGAAACAGCGGTAAATCAAGTTGCAGCGCGTACACCAGCAGCACCATCCCCTCGAAGATCGAACCGGCGGCCAAGAGCGGAATCAGCCG
>CAZRFG010000210.1:0-6315 GCA_964599205.1 uncultured Victivallaceae bacterium | reverse complement strand
GAATTTGGCGAGAAACTGCTTGTACCATGGGGTCCGGGGCGGTTTGGCGAGCAGATTTTCGCCGTTGAGGCGGCGGCTTTCGGCGACTTCGGCAGCGGTCAAACCGGAGAAGGGGAGGGCGGAATCGGAATGCGGGTCGGTCATTGATCTTGTCCTTATAAGATTAAAAACCAGAGAAATTGTATTTCTAATATAACCCCGTTTTGACAGAGATGCAAAAAAATCGCTTGAAATTTCGGCTGTTTCCAGTACCTTATCGATAACGAACCCGAGGTGAATATGATCCCTGAAGAAAACAATATCGATCCCGTTTGCGGCATGACGGTCAAACCGCCGGCCGAAATTGCCGCCACGTTTGAGGGCCAGTCATACGTCTTCTGCTGCGAACACTGCAAACAGAAGTTTCTCGCCGATCCGGCGGCGTACCTTGTGCCGCAACTCGCCGAGCCGGAAATTCCGGTCGCCGGCGCGCTTTACACCTGCCCGATGGATCCGGAAGTGATGGAGGATCATCCCGGGCCCTGTCCCAAATGCGGGATGGCGCTGGAGCGGATTTTTTCGCCGGTCGAAGCGGTGGCGGCGGCCGGGGAGGAAAAAGAGGAATACCGGAAGCTCCGGACCAAGCTGATCGCCGCCGCGGTGATGACCGCGCTGCTGGCGACGGTCAACTGTTATCCCGGCGTTTTCGAGCTCGACCACGGCATTGCCGGCGACCTTTTTCAGTGGGCGGCGACGACCATGATTCTCTTGGGCCCGGCGCGGTTCCTGCTGGCGCGGGGTATCGCTTCGCTGCACGGCGGCCGGTTCAATATGTTCACCTTGATCCTGCTCGGGATCGGGGCGGCTTATTTCTTCAGCGTCTACGCCGTCTTTTTCCCGGGAACCTTGCCGGCTGCGATGCTCGGTCACGGCGGGCGGGCTCATTTGTACTTTGAGCCTGCGGCGATGATCGCGGTGCTGATCATCCTGGGGCAGGTGATGGAGGCGCGTTCGCGTCTCGCCACCGGCAGCGCGATCCGCGCGCTCCTCGCCCTGGCGCCGCCGGTGGCCGAAAAAATCGCGCCGGACGGTTCAACCTCGGAAATTCCCGCCGCCCAGGTTGTCATCGGCGACCGGCTGCGGGTGCGGCCGGGCGCGGCGATCCCGGTCGACGGCAAAGTCGTCTCCGGCTCGAGCCACGTCGACGAGTCGATGCTGACCGGCGAATCCGCGCCGCGCGCCAAACAGCCCGGCGACACGGTTTCCGCCGGGACGGTCAATTTATCCGGCTCCTTTGACTTCACCGCCGAACGGGTGGGCGCGCAGACCTTGCTCGGGCGGATGGTGGCGCTGGTGGCCGAGGCGCAGCGTTCGCGGCCGCCGGTCCAGCATCTGGTCGACCGCATCTCCGCGGTTTTCGTCCCGGTGGTGGTGCTGACGGCGCTGGCGACGCTGGCGATCTGGCTGCTGCTGGCCGGCAACTTCCAGTACGGCCTCAGCTGCGCGATGGCGGTGTTGCTGGTCGCCTGTCCCTGCGCGCTGGGCTTGGCAACCCCGATGTCGATCGTGGTGGGCATGGGCCTCGGCGCCCGGCACGGCGTCCTCATCCGCGACGCCGCAATGATGGAGAAACTGGCCCATGTCGAAGTGATGCTGATCGACAAAACCGGCACCCTCACGGTCGGCAAACCGGCGGTGACCGAGGTGATCCCGGCCTCCGGGGTGACGCCGGAGCAGCTGCTCCGCACCGCCGCTTCGCTGGAGTGCTTGAGCGAACACCCCCTGGGCCACGCGATCGTCGCGCGCGCCGGTGACGGGTACGATGAAGTTTCCGATTTTCTCAATCACCCCGGCTTCGGGGTTTCGGGCAAGATCAACGGCCGGACCGTCCGGGTCGGAAGTCCGCGTTTCCTCGCTGACAACGGCATCGACTGCGCACCGCTCAAGGATGCGTTGACCCGGGCGGCGGCGGGCGGCGCATCGCTGGTCGGAGTGGCCGAAGAAGACCGCCTCCTCGGCGTGCTGGCGGTGGCCGATCCGGTCAAGCCGGGGTCGGCGGCGTTGATCGCGGCGCTCCGGAAAGAAAAGATCACGGTGGTTTTGCTGACCGGCGACAACGCATTGACCGCCGGTGCGGTGGCCCGCCTCCTCGGCATTACCGAGGTCGTCGCCGAAGCCACGCCGCAGCAGAAATTCAACGCCGTCAGAGACTGTCAGCAGCACGGCAAAATCGTTGCCATGGCCGGCGACGGGATCAACGACGCGGCGGCTCTGACCCAGGCCGACGTCGGCATCGCGATGGGCTCCGGGACCGACGCGGCGATCGAGAGCGCCGGGGTGACCATCCTCGACGGGGAGCTCGCCGGCATCCTGCGGGCGCGCAAATTGAGTTTGGCGATGAAGCGGAACATCCGTCAGAATCTCTTTTTCGCCTTTGTCTACAACGTCGTGATGATTCCGGTTGCGGCGGGGCTGTTTTACCCGATCTTCGGCTGGCTCCTGAGCCCGGTCTGGGGAAGTCTCGCGATGAGTTTTTCGTCGGTTTCGGTGATCGCCAATGCGCTGCGGCTGCGGCGGACCCGGCTTTGACGAAAATGCCATCCGGCGGCGACGGATATATCCTGTATCCCATGATATAACCCATTCTCAACTTCCAGCGAACTCATCGCATAATCATGTTTTTTATGATATCTGGTTGAAACTTGACAGAAAAAACAAAACGGTATTGAAAACATCGATTTTCGTGGCTATAATTGGTCTCCAAAAGTCAGCGGTCACTCGACCTCCGGTCCGCTCGATGGGGGCGGCGTCAATGGCTCTTGATGTTTTTTCGATTCTTTTTGCTCGAATGCAATGGTGATAAAAAGCGACGGGAGGTTCCGATGAGTTTGATGCGAAGCGGGTTGGCCGGCGGACTGCTGAGTTTTCTATGCATTCACCTTTGGGCCCTCAGCGCGGGCCCGGCGGGGAAGGTGGCGATACCGTATTCCGATCCCACCGACTGGAGCGACTGGCAGAAATACCGCAACGAGGTCAAGCATCCGGCCGGACTCTTCAAGGCCGACGACATCGCGCGGGCCAAAGCGAATATCCAAAAACACCCGTGGGCGGCGGAGTATGCCAAAGCCTTTCTCGCCGACGCCGACCGCGCCGCCGCCGAAGTGACCCCCGAATTCGCCGAAAAGATGATCCCCCGGATTACCGCCGGCAGCACCAGTCCCTGTCCCGCCTGCCGTGACAAAAAGATGCGCTGGCTGCCCAACAACGTCTGGAGCTGGTCGCCCGCCAAACCCGATGAAGTCAAGTGCAAAGCCTGTTCGACGGTTTTCCCCAACCCCGCTTATCCCGAGACCAAAGTGCTCAAAAGCAAATGGGATCCGGAGCAGGAATTCCGCTTCGTCGACGTGCCGCTTTTCGACTGTTTCGGCTTTATGAGCCCGGCCAATCCGGCCGGAATCATCCGGGGATACAAGCTCGATTACGCGATGACCCGGCTGCGGATGCTCGGCTTCGCCTATGCGTTGAGCGACGACCCCAAATACGCCGAGGCGGCGCGGGTGCTCTTGCTGCGCCTCGCCGAGGTGATGCCGAAATACCTGGTGATGGCGGGCTACACCTACAATGAATACGCCGACTGCGATCCCCGCGAAGCCGCCCGCAATATCGGGAAACTCCCCGCCGACGAACTCAGTTTCGCTCCCGGTCAGCCCGACCGCAAGCTCCACACCATGTACTGGTCGTCCAGCCGCCTCGGCACCGCCGGGATGGACGGCGGCACGGTGATCCTGCTGGCGACCGCCTACGACCTTGTCTGCGAAGCCAAAAAGGCCGACGGCAAACCCGTTTTCAGCGACGCCGAACGGCTGAAAATCGAGAAGGACGTGCTGCTCGAGGCAAGCTACCTCGGCGCTTGCGACACTTTGATCAACAACAAATCGGTCGGCAACCGCGCCGGCTGCGCGGTGACCGGACTGGTGGTCGGCCATCCCGGCATGGTCCGTTTCGGCCTCGACGGCTTCGTCAAAACCGTTGACGACTGGTTCCTGCCCGACGGCGGCACCTCGGAGTCGGCGGCTTACGCGATGATGACGATGGGCGGGATCAAGTCTTTCGGCTACGGCTTCCGCAACTACACCGAGCCCGCCGGTTATGTTCCGCCGGACGGAGCTAAACGGCTGGTGAACTTCAATGCCTGTGCCGACACCAACTACGGCAACTGCTGGCAGGATCTGATCTGGACTCTCCAGGGCGACCTCCGTTTCGCCCCGCTCGCCGACAGTTATACCAAAACCGCGATCGGGCCGATTTTCGCGGAGTTGATCGCGCTCTGCTACCCGACCCCGGAACATCTGGCGCTGGTTCGCGGATACAGCGGAGAAACCCCGTCCGGGGCCGCCGCCCAGCATTCGCTCTTTTACCGCAACCCCGAGCCGCCCGCCGCCAAGGTCGAGTTTGAGCTTGCCGACGTAGTTTTCCCCTATCTCGCCCAAGGCTATTTGCGTACCGGGGCGAACGGGCGCGGCTCGGTGGCGATCCTTGACGCCAGCAACTGGGGCGGGCACCATCATCTCGACAGTCTCAATCTTTATTATTGGAAAGACGGCTACGAACTTCTGAGCGACCTCGGATACCTCTGGGATCACCCCGACAAGCACCAGACCGCCCGCACGTTGGCCCACAACCTGGTGATGATCGACGGCAAAGAGCAAGTCACCACCGGACGCGGCGGCAGCTTCGAGCGCTTCCTCGCCGGCAAGTCAATCAAAGCGATGCAGGCCTCCTCCACCGCCTACGGCCCCGCCAATCCCTACCGCCGGCAAGTGATCCAGCTCGACCACGGCGCGGACGGCTCCTATCTCGTCGACCTCTTTGAAGCGGGCGGCGGCAAGCGGCGCGATTACGTCTTTCACGGCCCCAACCAGAAGTATCAGGTCGAAGGTCTGAAACTCGAAAAGAAGAGCGCCGATGCGGCCGCGCCGGCCAAAATCCGGTTTTCGCCCCGGCTCCACGTCGCCCAGACCGGAACGCTGGAAATTTCCGACGTCGAGGTTCGTGCCGAGGACGGCGACAATCTGGCGCAACCCTTTCCGGCCCAGACTCCGGCGGGGAAACTCGCTCCCGGCTGGGGCCACTATCAGGGCAACGGCGTCGCCCACTGGGAAGCCGCCCCCGGCCTCAACGGCCCCGGCGTCCGGCTGGTGGTGGAAAAACCGGTCGACGACCTGGTCAACCAGGCGCTTCAGATCGGCCAGAGCGACGGCTACACCGGCAAAGCGGCGCTGGCCGGTAAATTCGGCGAGAGTTACCGCATCCGCTTCGCCTACCGCGGCGACCTTAAGTTCAAGCCGCAGGTGATGTACTGGCCGGACGCCGCCGCCGGCGACGCCAAACAGCGCCAGTTTCTCTCGATCCGGCCGATTTCCGACAAAGCCGCGGGGAAGGGGGACTGGAAGCTTTTTGAAGGCGTCTTCGCCTTCAAGGACGCCGGTGTCGCCGAGGTCAAAGCCGACCGTCGCGCCGACGGCAACGCCGCCTGGAAAGCCATCTGGACGATCGCTCCCGACTACCGTTTCGCCGCCCACTTCCCGCCGTCGCCCGGCGAAGAGGTGCTGCTCGCCGACGAATGGGGCCAGCGCAGTCACACCAATGCCGACCGCGGCGAGACGCTGCCCTATTTCTTCCGCCGTCACGGCGGCAGCGGCGTCGATTGCTTCGTCAGTGTTTTTGAGGGTGCCAAAGCCGGCCGGGAGCTGGTGCGCGGTGTGACCACCCAGGACCTCGCCGACGGCGGCAAAGCGGTCATCGTCGAAACCGCCAAAGGCAAAGATCTGGTAATCCACAATCCCGGCGGCAAGCCGGTCAAACTCGACGCGCTGAAGCTTGAAACCGACGCCCGGCTGGCGGTCGTGCTCGACGCCGGCGGCGCTTCGCCGCGCGCGCTGCTGTCGGGCGGCCGGTATTTGCGCGCCCCCAATGTGAATTTGACCGCCCCGGTTGCGGAATACGCCGGCAAGATCGCCGGTGCGGAAAATAAAGACGGCAATTCGTATTTCGTTCTCGAAGGAACCCTGCCGCCCGCCGGTGACTATGACGGGCAGGTGCTGCTGGTCAAAACCGACGACGGACTGGAACGCGCCTATCCGGTCCGCAAGCTCGAAATCCTTCCCGATGGCAAGGCCGCGGTTCACACCCGGGTCGACAATCAGGGATTTCGCGCCATCCCGGCGGTGAGTTGGCGTCTGCCGTCCCTCAGTATGAAAGACTGATTTTAAGGCAATTAAAAATCTTATTTTCTCAGGAAAACTCTTGCTTTTTCGATTTGTTTATTATATAATT
>CAZRFG010000209.1:0-6359 GCA_964599205.1 uncultured Victivallaceae bacterium | reverse complement strand
GCACCGCGCGCTCAATGCAGTTCTCCAGCTAGCGGCAGTTGCCGGGCCAGTGGTAAGCCATCATCATATTGCTCGCCGGGGTCGAAATCCGGCGCACCTGGCGGCGGTGGCGGCGGTTGTATTTCTCCAGGAAATGCTCGGCCAGCAGCAGGATGTCGGAACGGCGGTTGACCAGATCGGGCAGATGGATCGGCACCACGTTGAGCCGGTAATACAGGTCTTCGCGGAACCGCCCGGAGGCCATCAGCTGCTCGAGGTTGCGGCTGGTGGCGGCGAGAATCCGCACGTCGGCGCGCAAATCCTCGTTGCTGCCGATCCGCTGAAAGGTGCGCTCCTGGATGAAGCGCAGCAGTTTCACCTGCATCGGAGGAGCGAGGTCGCCGATCTCGTCGAGGAACAAAGTGCCGGTATCGGCCGCTTCAACCCGCCCGATGCGGCGGCTGACCGCGCCGGTGAAGGCCCCTTTTTCGTGGCCGAAAAGTTCGCTCTCGATCAAATTCTCCGGCAGCGCCGCGCAGTTGACCACGATGAAGGGTTTGTCGCGGCGCGTCCCGGCGCGCTGGATCGCCCTGGCGATCAACTCTTTGCCGGTTCCGGAGCCGCCCCGGATCAAAACCGTGGCGTTGCTGTCGGCGACCTGGGCGATGGTCGAGTAGATGCTCTTCATCGCATTGCAGTTGCCGACCAGTTCGGCGGGATGGTTGGTGCGGTCGAGCTCGCGGCGAAGACGGTTGTTTTCGTTCAGCAGCCGTTCGCGCTCCTCGTGCTCGCGAATCGAAATCGCCACCGCGTCGGCCAAGAGATTGGAGACGATTTCAAGCAGATTCATGTCGCGCTCGAGGTCGTTGTCGGCGCCGGCGCGGCGGTCGAAACTCATCGTCCCGATCACTTCGTCGGAGTGCATGATCGGCACGCAGATGAAGGCGATGTTCTTGTCGGTCTGGCGCGCTCCGGTACGGTCGAGGAAGGCGGGTTCGCGCGAGACATCGGGAATCACCCGCGGCTGGCCGCTCTGCGCCACCTGGCCGGTGATCCCTTCGCCGAGCCGGTATTTGCCGCGCTTCTGTTCGGCGTCGCTCAAGCCGTGCGATGCTTCGATGAAGAGAAGATCGCCCTGCCGCAACGTGATGGTGCCGCGCACCAGCCCCATCGAGCGGTAGAGAATTTCCAGCACCTCGCGGAACAGTTTGGCGACGTTTTTTTCACGCACCGCGGCGCGGCTGATCTGGGTCAGCACCGCCATTTCAAGATTTTTCGGCCGATTCATACCATTTCCGGATTTCGCGATCTCCAGTCCGGGCCAGGCTCCAAGCCGCCGGACTCTCGCGTCGCACAGTCTTTTGCATACTATAATCCCGGCCGGACGATATTTCAAGTTTTCCCTGCCGCAAAGATGGTTTTTCGGCAATCCGGCCGTTTTGGCGAAGATAACTTGAAAAGAAGCGGCCGGGGCCGCGGTTTATGCAACCCGGACCCGGCCCTTCGCAAAGGGGGTCATTTCTTCAGTCGTTCGCGGACCAGTTTGGCGCGGGCGACGTCGAGGTTGTCCTCGCCGGTGGTCAGTTTGCGCAGATGAGCCGGGTTGATCGAGAGGAAAAGCTCGTTGACGGTGGCGATGTCGACGCTGCTGAACATCCCGAGGTCAACTCCGAGCCGGAGGCCGGAAAGGAGATTGAGCGCCTCGTCCACACTGAGCCGGTAGGCGTGGCGGAGCAGGCCGTAGGAACGGCCGACGTGGTCGAGCAAAGCAAACTGTTCCTTTTCCAGCAGCAGCCGGCGGGCGTTTTTCTCGTGGGCGATCATCTGGCGGATCACCGATTCGAGCCGGGCGAGGATTTGCACCTCGCTCTCGCCGAGGGTGCTCTGGTTGGAGATCTGAAAGAGGTTGCCGCGGTTGTCGGTCCCTTCGCCGAAAATTCCACGCACCGCGAGGTGAAGTTTGCTCACCGCCTGGATCGCCGCCTGGATCTGGTTGGACATCACCAGCCCCGGCAAGTGGAGCATCACCGACGCCCGCATCCCGGTGCCGACGTTGGTCGGACAGCTGGTGAGGAAGCCGTATTTCTCGTCAAAGGCGAAGTCGAGCTTTTCCATCAGCCGCGAATCGAGGGCGTCGATTTTTTCCCACGCTTCGCGGAGCTGGAAACCGGGCTGCATCGACTGGATGCGGAGATGATCCTCTTCGTTGACCATCACGCCGGCGGATTCGTCGGCGCGGCAGCAGAGCACCGCGCCGAGCCCGCGCCCGAGAAGGTCGCGGCTGACCAGCCGGCGTTCAAAAAGAATTTCGCAGTCGTCTTCGCCGAGGAGATTGACCGGCAAGGTCAAGGCATCCTCGCCGAGCGCGCCGCTGTCGCGCACCGCGGCGGCGACCAGCGCGCCGACCTTCTCCAGCTCGGACTGATCGGCGGCGACCGGAAAAACGTGGCCGGCGAGGTTCCGCGCCAGCCGGATCCGCGAACTGATCGCAATATCCTCGCCGGGCCCGGCGTCGGTCAGGAAGCTGACTTTGTTGCGGAGCAGACGGTTGATCGCCTTATTCATCGGAGTCCTCCTTCTTTTCGGATTCGCTCCCCTGAAGTTCGCGGATGCGGTCGCGCATCACCGCGGCCTGTTCGTAATCCTCGGCGGCGACCAGCCGGGCGAGCTCCCGGCGGCAGCGTTCGAGTTCGTCGGCGCGGGCGGCGCCGTCGTCCGGCGGCGGCGCGGCGGCCGCGCCGGGGCGTTTGCCGAAATGGGTGTGGCCGCGCTGCATATTCTCCAGCGCGGCGCGGATCATCCGCTCAAAGGTATGGTAGCACTGCGGACAGCCGAGGCGGCCGCCGGATTCGCGGATTTTGGCCGGCGTCCAGCCGCAGACCGGACAGACCAGCTGGGTTTCCGGCGAAGCCGCGGCGGGATTGGCCGCGCCGGGCATGATCTTGCTGATCAGCATTCCCAATGGATTCATCGGGTCGAACTGGAATCCGGCGTTTTTGCCCTGCTCGGCGGCGCACTGCCCGCAGAGATTGAGGGTTTTCTTCTCGCTGCCATGGATCTCTTTGATGTGGATTGTGGCGTCGTTTTTTTTGCAGATATCACATAACATTTTGAGCTGATCTCCTCAAAGCAAGATTGCATTCAGGATAAAGATGACTATATTCTATAACGTAAAACCGAAAGTAAAAATTGCAAGGAGCGCAATCATGAAACTCGGCATCATCGGCGGCAGCGGCCTCGGACAACTCCCCGGACTGGAAAATGCGGTCGAGCAGAATATCGATACCCCGTTCGGCAAACCTTCCGCGCCGATCCTTGACGCGACCCTCGGCGACGCCGAGCTCTTCTTCCTCGCCCGCCACGGCAAAGGGCACTCGATCATGCCCTCCGAAGTCAATTTCAAAGCCAATATCGCGGCGCTAAAAATGCTCGGCGCGACCCACATTCTCAGCATCTCGGCGGTCGGCAGCCTGCGCGAGGAAATCCGGCCGCGCGACGTGGTGATCCCGGACCAGTATTTCGACCGCACCAAGCGGCCGGGAAGCGACCACACCTTTTTCGGCGGCGGGGTGGTGGGGCACATCGCCTTCGGCCATCCGGTCTGTC
This sequence comes from uncultured Victivallaceae bacterium, assembly GCA_964599205.1. Classification (GTDB taxonomy): domain Bacteria; phylum Verrucomicrobiota; class Lentisphaeria; order Victivallales; family Victivallaceae; genus JAVBUI01. The sequence goes on along the minus strand of CAZRFG010000209.1, from coordinate 2,774 downwards.
CGGAGCTCTCGCACCTCGCGGCGCAGGCGGCCGAGGAGGCGATCCGCGAAAGCGACGCCAGCGAGCGCAAAGTCTTCCGCTCGGGAACCTACGTCAACATGGAGGGCCCGGCCTTTTCGACCAAAGCCGAGTCCGAATTCTACCGCTCGACCGGGGCGGCGGTGATCGGCATGACCAACCTCGCCGAAGCCAAACTGGCGCGCGAAGCGGAAATCTGCTACGCCACGGTGGCGATGGTGACCGATTACGACTGCTGGCACCCCGATCACGACCACGTCACCGTGGAGATGGTGGTGGGCCACTTCCACGCCAACATCAAGCTGGCGCAGGAGATCATCCGGCTGGTGACGAGGCGGGCGCAGGCTGGCCTCTCCCGCAAATGCGCCTGCCCCCACGCCCTCGCCGGAGCGATCCTGACCGACCCGGCGGTGATTCCGGCGGAGACCAAACGCAAACTGCAGCCGATCATGGGAAAGTATTTCAAATGAGTGAACGCATCCAAACCGTCGAAGTCAAACTCCCGGTCAACGGCTACCGGATCCTGATCGGTCCCTGGGCCGAGACCAAAGCCGAACTCGCGGCGCTGACCGCGAACCGCCGGACGCTCCGGGTGGCGGACAGCAACACCGCCAAGCTGCTTGCCCCCGAAGCGGGCGAAATCGAATGGGTGTTCCCGGCGGGCGAAGCGTCGAAAACCTTTGAAACCACCGCCCGGCTCTGCGCGGCGGCGGCCAGGGCGGGCTGCGACCGCTCGTCGATCCTGGTCGCCCTCGGCGGCGGGGTGGTCGGCGACCTGACCGGTTTCGCGGCGGCGATCTACATGCGGGGGATCGATTTCGCGCAGATCCCGACTTCGCTGCTGGCGATGGTCGACTCGTCGGTCGGCGGCAAGACCGGGGTGGATTTACTCGAAGGCAAAAATCTGGTCGGGGCGTTCCATCAGCCGAAACTGGTGCTGATCGACCCCGTCTTCCTCAAAACGCTGCCGTTGCGCGAGCGGGTGGGAGCGTTGGCCGAGGTGGTCAAATACGCGGTGATTTTCGACGCCGATTTTTTCGCCGAGCTGGAGCGCGACGCCGAGAAACTGATCGCCCCCGATCCCGATCCGGTGCTGTTCGCCGAAGTGATCCGCCGCTGCTGTCAGCTCAAGGCCGACATCGTCGCCGAAGACGAGCGCGAACAGGGCCGCCGGGCGCTGCTCAATTACGGCCATACCTACGGTCATGCCGCCGAGATGCTGTCGGATTTCCGCTTGAGCCACGGCGAGGCGGTGGCGATCGGGATGGTGCTGGCGGGGCGGCTGGCTTACCGCAACGGCTACTGGAGCGGCGAGGAATTCGAGCGGCAGCGGCGGTTGCTGACCCGGCTCGGGCTGCCGACCGAGCTCGATCCCTTGTACTCGCGCGAAGCGATGCTGGAGCTGATGGGGCGCGACAAGAAAAACCGTCAGGGCAAGCGGACCTTTATTCTTCCCGCCGCAATCGGCCGGGCGGAAATCGTGCGGACGCTGGAAGTTGAAGCGGTTCGCGAAGCGATGAAATAAAGTTGTGGAGACCGACTGCAAATGACTGACCGCGAAGCATGCATTCTCTGCAACATGATCTCGGGGATCGGGTATGTCAAATACCGGGCGCTGGTGGAGGCATTCGGCTCACCGGCGGCGGCGTTGGCGCAGCCGGTCGAGCGGCTGCTGACGGTGCCCGGCATCGGCCCGCAGCTGGCGGAGCGGGTGGCGCGGGCGCCGGAGGAGATCGACCTGGCCGGAGAGCTTGCCTTTGCCGAACGCGGCGCGGTGCGGATATTGACCTTGCTGGATGAAGCGTACCCCAAAGTATTGCGGGATATTTACGATCCACCGCTGGTACTGTATATTCGCGGCACTTTGCCGGAGTTCGGCCGGGGCAATGCGCTGGCGGTGGTGGGCACCCGGCGGATGTCGCGTTATGGCGAGGAGATGACGCGTCAGATCACCGGCGACGCGGTGGCGGCGGGGATGGTGATCGTTTCGGGGTTGGCCAATGGGGTGGATACGGTGGCGCACCGGGTGACTGCGGAAAACCGCGGAATCACGGTGGCGGTGCTGGGGGGTGGACTGGCGCGGCTGCAGCCGCAGGAGAATGTGCCGTTGGCGCGGGAGATCATTGCGGCGGGGGGCGCGGTGATCACCGAGTTTCCGATGAATTTCCCGGTGAGCCGGACCTCGTTTCCGAGGCGGAATCGGATTGTGGCGGCGTTGGCGGATGCGGTGCTGGTGACGGAGGCGGGATCGGAAAGCGGGGCGCTCATTACCGCCAATCTGGCGGCGGATCGCAAGTTGGTGATGGCGGTGCCGGGGCGGGTGGATAATCCGCAGGCGCGGGGGTGTCATGAATTGATCAAGAACGGGGCGACGTTGGTGGAGAATTTTGCGGATGTGGCGCAGGCGATGGGGTTCGGCTTGTTGCCGCTGGGGGAAGTTCGCGAGGAGGAAGTGGAATACGATCCGGGGGCGGTATCGGATTTGAGCAATGAGGCGCGGCGGATACTGGCGTTTTTGGAGGAGGGGGAGAAGAGTTTTGACGAGTTGGCGGCGGCGAGTTTGATGGAGGCGGGGGTGATGAGTTCGATTTTGATGCAGTTGGAGTTGAAGATGCTGATCCGGCGCTCCACCGACCAGCTGTACGGCAGAAGGTAAAAAAAAAAGCGCGAAGCGCCCAAAAAAAAGCAAGCGCAGCTTGCGCCCGCCCTCCGTCGCACGGAGGCGTGGTCCAGCGGCGAAACGCTGGTCGCTCGCT
>CAZRFG010000208.1:0-6393 GCA_964599205.1 uncultured Victivallaceae bacterium | reverse complement strand
TAGTTGGCGGGCGGCACCCATGGGGAGGGGAGCGTGCCGGGGGCACGGCTCCCCCGGGGATGGGAATGGAGGGGGAGGGGAGTTTGCCAGGGGGGCTGCTTTCCCGGGGATGGAGACGGGGGCAAGAGAGATGGGGGAATTTTCGGGGAAATTGCTTGCAAAGCGGGGGTTTGGGTTGTATGTTAGATCAGAATCGTTGATTCATATACCGGAGAATTGGGAAAAATGGATTTTGCATCGACTATGGCAATGGCTTTGTTGACGGCGTTTGCCGGCGGTCTCTTCGGGCCGGCCGGTCGGGTTCTTTTTTCCGGTACCATCAAACATCTTCCCCTCGCACTCCAAGTACGCTCCGTAACCGGCGCGCAATGCCGGCAAGACTGAAACCCGGACGGTATTTCCGCTCCGGCCGCGGCAATCCCGCTGCCCTTTCCCCGTCGCCCGTACCGTGAATGATGACCGGCCGCCCGCCGACGCGCTCAAGATGGCGGTCAATCAATTTGAATGGAGTTTTCGATGATGATGAATCCGACCAGAGAAGAATGGGATATGGTGATTGAACTGGCCGCTCCGCTGACCGCGGACGAGGTCGCGCCGGAGCACCGCAAGCGATATTTCGCCATGTTGCGCAAACTGCTCCGCAAATATCCCGACAATGTCAATATCCTCGCTTCGATCGCCGATCTGTACACCTACGACCGTCCGGCGATCCGGCTGCTTGAGCGCGCCTACTTGCTGGCAGCGCGCAACCGGGATGTCCGCAACCTCACCTGGATCGCCGATTCGCTGGCCACCCGGTACGCCGCGCTGCCCGGCTTCGACCGCGAAAAAGTCCGCTTCTGGATCGAGGAACTGGCCGACAATTTGAAAAATTACGAAGATCCGGACGCCGCCGAAAACCTGCATGACTGCCGCGAACTCCTGCGCTCCGGCGCAGCGGTGCCGGCCTGATGCAAAAACGCAACGGAGGAGAAATGACACGGGAAGTTCGCTGGGAGTACATGTTTCCGGATCAGCTGGAGGCGGCTTTCGCCGAGTGTCCGGTGATCTACTTCACCTACGGCATGTGCGAGCCCCACGGGCCGTACAATGCCCTCGGGCTGGATATGCTCAAGGCCTACCGGATCGGCTGCGAAGCCGCCCGCACCCACGGCGGCATCGTCGCCCCGCCCGACTGCTGGCACGTCCACGACCGGGGCGGCTATTCGGTCTGGGCCCACCAGCACGTCGGCGAGTGCGCCCGCAAATGGGCGACCTCATTGCCGCCCGCGCATCACTTCAAGAGCATCTGCTATCACCTCCGGGTCGCCGATACGCTGGGGGCGAAGGCGGCGATTTTCCTCACCGGCCACTACGGCCCCAACTGGAAAGACCTGAAAACGCTGCTCGGTCTCGCTCAGGAATTCACCGGCACCCGGCTTTACGGACTGCCCGATTTTGAGGCCAACTATCGCGGCTTCGACCTTGACGGCGCGTCTGGCGGCGACCACGCCGGAAAAGTCGAGACTTCGCTCCTGATGGCGCTTGAGCCCGGCTGCGTCGATCTCACCCGGATGCCGGAGCAATATCAGCAGGGCAAATACTTCGCGATGGGCCGGGACGCCCATCAGGCGAATCGCCAGGTCGGCGAGCGGATGGTCCGCGACGAAGTCGAATACCTCGGGCGCAAAGCCGCCGAACTCCTCGCCGAATACGACCGTTTGAAACCGGCTCACCGGCTGCGGACCTACCGCGATGTCGAGAACTTCTGGCGCGACAAAGTCGAGCCGGAGCTGCCCGACTTCGCTTGCATGAAAGAGTGTTTCTGTGATCCGCCCGCCGCGGTTCCGCCCGGCTCGGTCTGGTTCGAAAACTGGCGCTGACCCCGCTGCGTTTGCATGCACCCGGGACCAAACGGCAGATGATCCGATCTCTTTGTTCGCGCTGCCGCGATTCCCGGGGACTTTATGCTTGTTCCGTTTCCGGCTGCGGCGCGGCAAAGAGCGCCTTGACTTTGGGATGATGCAGTACTGCCGGCGATGGCGAGCAACAGCAGAATTGTCAGATTCCAGAAAGTCAGCCCCGGCAAATCACGGTAGGGTTCGCGGAGTTTGTCGGCCTGAAAGAACAGCAGACTTCGCGCCTTCAATCCCGCCGTCAGCCAGCAATAGGCGATCAGGTATTTCCGCCAGAAGCCGCGTAATGCCAGCAGTCTTCCGGCGGCATAGAGATTGAGCACGTCGGTCAGCAAGACGAAAGTATCGTCGGCAGCATAGGCGGACAATGCCGTGACCCCCAATGACACCAGACTGGAAATCCAGATAAACGCCGCCACCAGTTCCAGGGCAAGCGGTGTTTTTCTTGTTTCCGCCATCTTAACTCCCCTGTTATGTGATTTTACAGGGTGACGCCGTCCTTGAAGAGGGCGATCTCCTGATAGCCGTATTCCTCGTTGCGGGCGACGGTTTTGCCGGAGGCGATTTCGAGGATATGGTCAAAGAACACCATTGCGAGTTCGTCCATCGGCACCCCCTCGAGCAGCACTCCGGCGTTGAAGTCGATCCAGTTCGGCTTCTCGGTCGCGAGGCGGCTGTTGGTCGAAATTTTGACCGTCGGCACCACTCCGCCGAAAGGGGTGCCGCGGCCGGTGCTGAAGAGCACCAGCTGCGCCCCCGCCGCGGTCAGCACGGTGGTCGCCACCATATCGTTGCCGGGGCCGGTGAGAAGGTTCAGGCCGCGTTTGCGGACGGTTTCGCCGTAGAGCAGCACGTCGCAGACCTTCGACGTGCCGCCTTTCTGGGTACACCCGAGCGATTTCTCCTCGAGGGTGGAGATTCCCCCCGCCTTGTTGCCGGGGGAGGGGTTTTCGTAGATCACCTGGTTGTAGCGCCGGAAGTAATCCTTGAAGTCATTGATCATCTTGACCGCGCGGTCGAAGACGTCGCGGTCGGCGGCGCGCTCAAAGAGCAAGGTTTCCGCCCCGAACATCTCGGGGACTTCGGTCAGGATGGTGGTTCCGCCCGCCGCCACCAGGAGATCGGAGAAGCGGCCGATCAGCGGGTTGGCGGTGATCCCCGAGAAGCCGTCCGAGGCGCCGCACTTGAGCCCCACCGTGAGTTCCGAGGCCGGAACTTGGGTCCGGACGTCCTTTTTCAAAACCTCCAGCAGCTCGGTGACGATGGTGAGCCCGGTTTCGTATTCGTCGCCGCCGTCCTGCGCTTTGAGGAAGCGGACCCGCTCGGGATCGACTTTGCCGAGCAGCGGGCGAAAGGATTCGAGGGTGTTGTTCTCGCACCCGAGGGCGACGATCAGCACCGCCCCGGCATTGGGGTGTCTGGCCAGCGCGGCGAGGATGCGCGCGGTCGAGGCGTGGTCCTCGCCGAGCTGTGAACAGCCGCCGACGTGGGGCAGCGCCCGCGCCTTGAGCTCCGAGCCTCCCGGAACTTGGCGGTTGAAGGCGGCGGCGAGGTTCTCCGCCAGGCGATTGACGCACCCGACGGTGGGAATGATCCAGAGCTCGTTGCGGATTCCCACCCGGCCGTCGGCGCGGCGGAAGCCGGCGAAGAATTTACCCTCGAGTTTGGCCGGCGGCGGCGGGAGTTTGGGGCGGTACGCGTACTCGAGCGTCTCGCCCAGCGCGGTTTTGACATTGTGGGTGTGGACGAAGCTCCCGCGCCCGATCGCGCCTTTGGCCACGCCGATCGGCATCGCGTATTTGATCACTTTTTCGCCGGGGGCGAGATTGGCCAGCGCCACTTTGTGTCCGCGCCCGACGTCGTCGGCGAAAACGAGGACCGACCCGTCGGCGAGTTGCGCCTTGTCTCCGGCCAGGAAATCGCGCAGCGCCACCGCCACGTTGTCGGCGGGATGGATTTGCAGAAGTTCGCTCATCGGATCCCTCCGGCAAGCTCGGTCAGCGCCGCGCCGATGCCCTCGAAGCGGATCGTTTTGAGCCGCGCCGCGACTCGGTCGGCGAGGCCGGGGACGGTGTTGAGGTCGAGGCCCCAGAAGTCGCTCCGGGCCAGAACTTGACGCACCAGCCCCGGGAGGTCGTCGCCTTTTTCGCTCCACACCCGGGCGAAGAATTCAAGCTTGTCGGCATCGTCGTCAACCTGATACAAGCGCTCGACGCCGCAGCCCGCATAGCGGCCGTCGGGCTGTTTGCGGCAGTCGTAAAAGGCGATCAAGGCGGCCAGCGAAAAGGCCAGTTTCTCGGGAAGTTTGCCGGTGATTTGGACATAGTCGAGGAGCGAGGGGAGAATCCGCACCTTCCACTTGGCAACCGAATTGAGCGAGATCGACAGCAGCCGGTGGCCGGCGAAGGGGTTGAGGAAGCGCTCGATCACCGATTCGGCGAAAGCCTTCTTCTCGGCGTCCGGGAGTTTGACGGTGGGGGCGATCTCCTCGAAAATCATCGCCCGCAGCAGGCCGCCGGTGAGGGAGTCGGAGCTCATCTGGTCGACGAAATCGAAGCCGTGGAGAAAGGCCGCCAGCACGTTCCCGGTGTGGGCGCCGTTGAGGAAGCGCACCTTGCGTTCGCGATACGGGCTCTGGTCGTCGGTCAGGATCACATTGAGCCCGGCGGCGGCAAAGGGGAGTTCGCGGCCGAGCGACTGCGGCCCCTCGATCACCCACAAGTGGAAAATTTCGCCGCAGACCAGGAGATTGTCCTCGTAGCCGAAACGTTTGCAGAGTTCCGGCGCTTCGGCGCGCGGATACCCGGCGACGATGCGGTCGACCAGGGTGTTGACAAAGAGGTTGTGCTGCTCCACCCAGGCCGCGAATGCCGCCCCCAGCTGCCAGTCGGCGGCGTGGCGCAGGATGCACTTTTTGAGCTCTGCCCCGTTGTGGTTGATGAGTTCGCAGGGGATCACCGCCAGACCCTTGTCGGGAGCGCCCTTGAAATGCTTGAAGCGTTCGGCGAGGAGGGCGGTCACTTTGGCCGGGAAGCTCTTCGGGGTTTCGCCCGGGACAAAGGGCTCGGCGGTGTAGGAGATGCCGGCCTCGGTGGTGTTGGAGAAGACGAAGCGGAGGGTGTCGAGCCGGGCGGTCTCCAGCACCTTGTCCCACTCGGTGTAGGCGTTGACGCAGTCCTTGACCGCGGTGATGATGCGAGTGTGCTCGGCGGGTTTGCCGCCTTCGACGCCGCGCAGGATCAAAGTGTACAAGCCCTGCTGGGCGTTGAGCATTTCGCCCATCCCCTGCGGCAGGGGTTGAACGATCCGGATCGAACCGTCGAAGAGGTTCTTTTCGTTGAGAACGTCGATCATCCAGTCGACGAAGGCGCGCAGGAAGTTGCCTTCGCCGAACTGCAGCACCCGGATCGGGCGCTCCTTGAGCGGGGCGTGGGGAACTTTGACGGCGGTTTCGGCCAGCAGGGCGCGGGATAACTTTTGCATGTTCAAGTCTCCGGAAAAAGTTCGTTTTCAGTTTACGCCATCGTTGGCGATGTTCTCGCTTTTAAAATACACCGGCGGCGGGAAATGTCAAGCATGGAAATAAAACAGATAAACGATTTGCATTTTGCCTGAAAAGTGGTATATATGAGTATATGACTTTTGGTAATCTCATGGAGGTGTGGAAAGATGACGGACATCAAGCGCCGCCTTTTTGCTGCCGGCAGCGGTTGAGCTGCCGGCAGGTCTGATCGCCGGGCATCGTACGGATGGCCGGTTGCCGATGCGCCGACGGGGTGCTCTCCGGGAAAAGGCCGGAGTTTTCGCGGCGATGGTAAAAAAGTGAGCCAAACCTTTGTTTTATGCTACTTATCTTTACTTTTTGCTATTGCCGGGAGCAAGTTTCCATGGTATAATAAACAATATTCAATTGCAGGAGATGTGATCGACATGAGCATTGCCGCGGCGGCTGCCGGAAACGATTCCCCGCAAAAATTTCATTGCGGAACATTGACTTACACCAAAATCGGTTTGATTTCACTTTTCGTCTGGCTGCTCTGGGGCGATTTCTGCTTCACCATCATGGAGACGGTGGTCCCGAGCATCCTGCCGCTCAAGCTCAAATCGCTCAACTGCCCCAACTGGGTGCTGGGGGCGATCATGACCACCATCCCCAATTTCCTCACCATCACGGTGGCTCCCTACATCAGCGTCAAAAGCGACCGCTGCCGCAGCCGCTGGGGTCGAAGGCTGCCGTTCATCGTCAGCACGCTCCCCTTTCTCTGCATCAGCTTGATCGTGCTCGGCTGGAGCGAAGAACTGGCGGCGCATCTGCAGCGCGGCGTTCCCTTTTTGTCCGGCTTCTCGCAGGCGGCGGTGACGATCGTCCTGATCGGCTTGATCATGGTGATCTTTCAATTTTTCAACCAGTTCGTCAACTCGATTTTCAACTATCTTTTCAACGACGTGGTGCCGGCGAGCCACCTCGGGCGTTTCGCCGGGGCGTTCCGGATTGTCG
>CAZRFG010000207.1:0-6483 GCA_964599205.1 uncultured Victivallaceae bacterium | reverse complement strand
GAAACGCTGGTCGCTCGCTCAAAAGCGAGCGAAGTGAAGCGATAGCGCTCCCCCCTTTTGCGGGCGGACCCCGCACCACACTGCGGGAGCGAAACAAGCGGCGCAAGAGCAACGCGAATTGCGACGCGCGATTGAGCGAAGCAGGCCGACCGTCGGCCTCGTGAAATCCGGGAGAAGGTTTCGCACGGAGGCACGGAGGCACGGAGAGATGGTGATGGAGGCCATCGTTTGCAGGTTGCTTCGGAACGGTCGCTCCGCGGCATACGCCGCTCTGCTCGGACCGGGGCCGACCGTCGGCCTCGGGATGCCGAGCCGGTCGCCGAAGCTCTCTCGGCTCGGGGGAAAATAGCGCACGAGGTTGCCCCTGGCCACCCGCAACAACGGAGCGGTGAGAGGCAAAGGCGCAGTGCGCCCGCAAGAGGGCTGCGCGCCCTTTGAAAACCGCGCCGGGGCTGGGTATTCCGCCCTGCGCCACCATTGATTGAATGACTGAGAATAACGAAAAGAAAAGATCATGCTGAACAAAATTAAAAGCACCCTGATGCGCTGGCTCGGCGGCTCGACCAATGTCCCCGCGCCGGAAAAAATCAAACACAAACACGTCAAGGACGAAGACCGCAAACCTCACGCGGAAGATAAATCCAAAAGCGCCAGGAAGAAAAAAGACAAAGAAAAAGATAGAGCCGACAAGCCCCGGAAAGTCGCCGTGCCGCTTGCCGACGACGAGCCCGAATACACGCCGGCGGCTCCCAAAGCCAAGCCCGAAAAGCCCGCCGCGCTGAAGGAAATTCCGGTCGCCGAGGGCAAATCACGCTTTGCCGACTTCCCGATCCACGACGACGTCCGCTACGGGATCCAAGCTCTTGATTTCGAATACGCCACTCCGATCCAGGCGTTGACGTTGCCCCACGCCCTCGCCGGGCGCGACATCGCCGGCAAAGCCCAGACCGGGACCGGCAAAACCGCCGCCTTTCTGATCGCCATTTTTACCCATCTCCTGAGCAAGGAACCGCGTGCCGAACGCCGCAACGGCCGTCCCCGCGCCCTGGTGCTCGCCCCGACCCGCGAACTCGCGATCCAGATTCACAAGGATGCGGAAGCGCTCGGCGTCTTCACCGGCCTCCGCAGCGTCGTCCTCTTCGGCGGCATGGACCACGAAAAACAGCGCCGCTCGCTCGGCGACATGGTCGATGTGGTGATCGGCACCCCGGGCCGGATCATCGACTACTCGCGCGGCAGCTCTCTTGATTTGAGCCAGGCCGAAATCCTGGTCATCGACGAAGCCGACCGCATGCTCGACATGGGCTTCATTCCCGACGTCAAACGGATCGTCGCCCAGCTTCCGCGCAAGGGCGACCGCCAGACCATGCTGTTCTCCGCCACCCTCGACGAGAGCATTTTGCGGCTCGCCTCCGGCTGGCTGTCGGAACCGGTGACGCTGGAGAGCGAACCCGAAAAGCTGGTCAGCGAAAACATCGAACAGACTTTCTTCAGCGTCCTCCGCGAAGAGAAACTCGCGCTGACGCTCCACTTCATCCGCAACGAAACCTACGACCGCATGCTGATTTTCGGCAACCGCAAGGACGTCAATTCGCGGCTCCAGCAGGATCTTGAGCGCTACGGCTACAACGTGCCGATCCTCTCCGGCGACATTCCGCAGGAAAAGCGGATCAAAATCCTCGAGAAATTCCGCGCCGGCACCGAGAAGATCGTCATCGCCACCGACGTCGCCGCCCGCGGCATCCACGTCGACGACGTTTCGCTGGTGCTCAACTACGATCTGCCCGAGCGCGCCGAGGACTACGTTCACCGCATCGGCCGGACCGGCCGCGCCGGCCACCTCGGCAAGTCGATCAGCTTCCTTTGCGAATACGGCGCCTACAACCTGCCCGCGATCGAGGAGCTGCTCGGCGTCACTTTCGCCAGCGTCCAGCCGACCGAGGAGATGGTCAAACTGCCGCCGGCGCTGTTCCATATCGAACGCGAACGCCGCCCCTCGCGCGAATACGGCTCCCGCGACCACGGCCCCCGCGACCGCCGCGACGGCGGGCACGGCCGCCGTGACGGCGGCCGGCCGCGCCGCCGGGGATGAAAACGAGTTCCGCCCCCTTTTGAACAAAGGAGACGTCAGCCATGTTTGAAAAGACGATCCACTTTTTCCAGCGCCGCAAATCGCGGCGCAACTTCGAGAAACGCGGACTGGTCGGCCCCGGCCGCCGCCGCGGCGGCGAAGACTCGGAATTGGCCCGCGCCGCCGACCGCTCGCTGGTGCTCGGCTGCTTCATGCTGGTGCTGATCTGGGGCGTCTGTTCGCTGCTTTTGTCGCTGGCGAGTTCGAATCGGGTTGAGCTCGAAATGCCGGTCTTGGGACAGACCGCGTCGCAGACCATCCAGGCGGCCTTCGACTTCTCCTTTCCGGACAAGGATGCGACCGAGGCCGCCCGCCGCGAGGCGATCACCGGCGAGCCCCGTTTCTACAACATTTCCGAGGCGGAAAACCAGCGCATCAAACAGAATTTCGACGACTTCCGCGAAGCGGTCCGCTTCCGCGCCACACCCAATGCGCCGGACGTCCGGAAACCCTCGGCGGACAGCGTCGGCAGCCGCGCCGCCGCGATGCTGAGTCCGGCCGCGGTCAAGTCTTTCGACCAGTGCACACGCAATCCCTCCGCCTATCGCTACGTTGAAAACGAGCTCAACGAGATCTACAACGCCGGCGTCCTCGGTTCCGGGATTCAAGCCTCGCTCAAGAACTTCCAGCAGCTCCGGGTGATCGATTCGCAGCAGCGTGAAAAACTGCCGCGGCCGGTCAAGACCCAGCCCAACGAAAACACCGCCGCCGCCGCGCTCGCCGACGCCATCCTCAAATTCCAGCCGGTCAACGACGAACGCACCGCACTCGCGGAGCAGTACGTTCCCGCGCTCAAACTGCTGCTCGGGAGCGACGGCAATCTGACCTTCAACGCCAAACGCACCGCCGACGCCGAGAAAATCGCCGCCGACAAGGTCGGCGTGGTCCACAGCGAAGTCAAACGCCACCAGCCGATCGTCCGCAAAGGGCAGCTGGTCGACGAAAACACCTTGTCCAAACTCAATTTGTACTTGCGCAACCGCGACGCCCACGAGGCCGAGGTGACCGACTGGCGGCAGTCGGTGCGCAACATGTTCTGGAGCTTCACGCTGGTGATCCTGGCCGGTTTCTACTTGTACCATATCCATCCCGAGGTGGTCAGCAGCAACCGCCGGATCGGGATCGTCGGCTCGGTGGTGCTGGTTTCGCTGGTCTGCAACTACGGCGGGATCGAGCTCTTCAGTTTGATGGCCCGCGAAAGTTCGTCGCTGCCGCGGCCGCTGTTGGTCGACACCGTGCCGCTGGCGCTGGTGGCGGTGGTGATGGCGGCCTTCCTCGGCTTCCGGGTGGCGATGTGCGCGGGGTTTTTCGTCGCCTCAATCACCGCCTTGATGCTCGACATGTCGTTTGAGTTCGCGCTCAAGGGGATTCTGATCTGTTCGCTGGCGGCGCTGGCGGTGCGCAACGCGACCAACTACCGGTCGTACTTTTTGCGCACCGTGTTCACCGTCTTCCCGCTGATCTGGCTTTTGAATTCCAATATCTACGGCGCGGCGACCTCGTTCCAGGAGTTGACCAAGCTGGTGATGGTTTCGGCCGGACTGGCGCTGGCCAACGGCTTCGCCACCGCGATCATTGCGCTGCTGCTGGTCTTCACCTACGAGATCGTGATCAACGTCTCGACCAATATGTCGCTGATGGTGCTCTGCGACTACAACCATCCGCTGCTCGAACGGCTGAAACGCGAAGCCCCGGGCACCTTTTTCCACAGTCTGATGGTGGCGACGCTGGCCGAGGACGCGGCGCGGGCGATCCACGCCAATTATCTCAAGGCCAAGGCGGGGGCGCTCTTCCACGACATCGGCAAGCTCGCCAAGCCGCAGTATTTCACCGAAAACAACCTTGATATGGCCAACCAGCACACCGAGCTGACCCCGCAGATGAGCAGTATGATCATCCGCGACCATGTCTCCGAAGGGCTTGAGCTGGCCCGTGAGTACAAGCTCAACCGGGTGGTGCGCGACGCGATCGAGCAGCACCACGGCAACGACCTCGTCCACTATTTCTACAACCAGGCGGTCGACCAGGGCAAGAAGAGCGGCGACGCCATATCCGAATCGCAGTTTCGCTACCACGGCACCCCGCCGCTCAGCAAAGAGACCGCGATCGTCAGTCTGGCCGACGCCTGCGAAGCCGCCTGCCGTTCGCTCGACAAACCGTCGGCGTCGCGGATCGAGGCGCTGGTCGACGCGATTTTCCTCAAGCGCTTCCATGACGGCCAGCTGATCAACGCCGACATGACGCTGGCCGAACTCGAGAAGGTCCGCGAGAGCTTTATCAACACCCTTTTGAGCATGAAACACGGCCGGATCGCCTATCATCCGGAAAAGCCCAAGAAAGACGACGGAGACAAAGAGGATGAGGACGACCTATTCGTGGCGGCCGGGAAGCAGAATCAGACAAAAAGTTGACCGCCGGGCGATGAACCGGCTGATCCGCCGGGCGGCGGAGCTGGCCGGGCTGCCGACCGACCGCGACTTCGTGCTGTCGGTCCGCTTCATCTCCGACTTGGCGATGGCGCGGGCCAATGCCGACTTCGTCGGGCACGAGGGGACCACCGATGTGATTACCTTCAGCTACCTCGACGATCCCGACGCGGTCTTTGCCGGCGACGTCGCGGTCGAGCTCTTGATCGGAGTTGAAGTCGCGGCGCGCGAAGGTGCGGCGCGGCCGGATTCGTCGTTTGAGGCCGAGCTCGCGCTCTACGTGGCGCACGGCTTCCTCCACGCCGCCGGCGAGGATGACCTTTCGCCCGGCCCCCGGCGGCGGATGCGCCGCCGCGAGGCCGAAGTGATGGCCGCGCTCGCCGCCGAAATGGATTTCGCCGCCATCTGGGCTCCCGCCACGCTTTGACCGATCGGAATTTGCCATGAACCACCAAAACGCAGTGATCACCACCCTCGGCTGCCGCCTCAATACGGCGGACACCGCGCTGTTGACCGACCGCCTCGAGCGCGCCGGCTTCACCGTGGTCGATCCGGCTTCGAATCCGGATCATGTCGAGCTGGTGATCGTCAACAGTTGCGCCGTCACCGCCGAGGCGGAACGCAAGAGCCGCCAGCTGGTCCGCCAGCTCGGCAAGCGCTTCCCCGGCGCGCGCCGGGTGTTGACCGGGTGCGCCGCCGAGCTCGCCGACGAAACCGGGGCGTGGTGCGACACCGTCGATGCGATTCTCCCCAATCCCTCCAAGCGCAATCTCCATGAGTTTTTCGACGCGATCGGGCTGACCGGCGAGCACAGTCTGGCCGCCGCCAAGGAGACTTTCAGCGAGGACGCCACCGGCCGATTCCCGTTCAAGAGCCGCGCGTTCCTGAAAATCCAGGAGGGCTGCGAAAATTTCTGCACCTACTGCATCGTTCCCTACGTCCGGGGGCCGGAGCGGTCGCGCGACTTCGACGAAATCCTTGCCGACTGCCGCCGTTCGCTGGCCGCCGGTTTCGCCGAATTGGTGCTGACCGGGGTCAATACCGCGACCTACTGCGACCGTGGCCGCCATCTGGGGGACCTGGTGCACGAAATTGCCAAACTCGACGGCGACTTCCGGATCCGGTTGAGCTCGACCGAGCCCCATCCGGCCAACCTCGCCCTCCTCGAAGTGATGGCCGGCGAGCCCAAGGTCTGCCGCTTCCTCCATTTGTCGCTCCAGCACGGCGACGACCGCATCCTGGCGGCGATGAACCGCAAGTACCGGGCCTGCGACTACGCCGACTTTGTCGCCGCAGCGCGTAAGCTCATTCCCGGCATCGCGATCGGGAGCGACGTCATCGTCGGCTTCCCGGGCGAGACCGACGAGGAGTTCGAGAACTCGCGCCGCTTCATTCAATCAATGGCCTTCGCCAACACTCATTTGTTCAGCTACTCGCCCCGCCCCGGCACCCCGGCGGCGAAGCTTCCCGGCCGGATTCCCGCCGAAGTGGTCAAGCAGCGCTACAACCTCCTCAAACCGGAGGCCGAGACGGCGCGGCGGAGCTTCATCCGGGGCGAACTCGCGCGCGGGCCTTTCGGGGTGATTTTTGAGGAAGAGCGCAAGGACGGTTTCGCCTACGGCTGGAGCGACCACTATATCCAGCTCCGGGCTCCGGCGGGGACGGTTCCCCTCGAAACGATCGTCCGGCGGCAATTTTCCGCTTCGGATGCGCCCGAACTATTGTAAAGAAGCGCGAAGCGATGTAAGTTATAGACATAGTCTCAACCTTGAGGGAGGACAGCGAAAATGGAAAACATGCCCGCGGAAAATCCGGCTCCGGAAACCAAAGCTTCGGAAAACCTGGCCCCGGTACCCCAGACTCCGGCGAAAAAGCCGTTCCGGCTCAAACGCTATCAGAAAGTGCTTTTGATTCTGCTGGTGATCG
>CAZRFG010000206.1:0-6493 GCA_964599205.1 uncultured Victivallaceae bacterium | reverse complement strand
GCGACCGGGTGATCGCCTGGGGGATGTTCATTTACTCGTTCGTCTACCAGTTTTTGCTCTGTTTCCTCGCGGTCGCGATCTGGAACGCCTTTTCGCCGTGGCCGCTGGCGTGGTGGAGCAACTATTTCTTCATTACTTTGATCGCGGTGCCGGGAGTGATCGGGCTCTTCACCACATTCTGGTTCATGATCGGGGGCTGCATCGGGCTCCGGCAGCTCTTCCGCGATCTTGCCAACCGTACCGAGGACGCCCTCGACAACGGTTATGTCGAAAACAACGTATCACTGGCCGACAAAGCCAAAGTCGACCGGATCGAAAAACGCCAACCCTGACAGGTGATTATGAAGTATGCATTCCAGCTTGATCTCGCCCGCCGCCTTGAGCGCCCCGAAACTGCCGCCGTCAGCATCGAAAATCTGCTCCGGAACGGCTACGACTGCTGCGTTCTTTATCTCGAAGACGCCTACTCCTTTCCCGACCTCCCCGGCCTCGGGCGCAAAAACGCCTGGACGCCGGAAGCGATCCGGCCGATCGCCGCGATCTGCGAGCGCCATCACGCCGAGCTGATGCCGGTGATTCCAACCCTCGGCCACTGCAAGTACGTCACCACCAAGCCCGGCTTCGAGATCTACGACGAGGGGTACGGCACCGGCAAAAATCTTTTTACGCTGGTGGCGGGCGAGGAGGCGACTTACGAGCTGCTGACCCGGATGATCGGCGACTGGTGCGGCAAATTCGCCGGAAGTTATTTCCACATCGGCCTCGACGAGAGTCCGATGATGGGGCAGAAATTCATCCGCGAACACGGCCGCGAAGCCTTTGACGCGCCCGCGATGTTCGCCGCCCACGCCAACCGGGTCAACGCGATCGTCAAAAGCTTCGGCCGCCGGGCGCTGATCTGGGGCGACATGCTCTATTACTTCCCGGCGGCGGCCGATCTGCTCGACAAGGATATCATCGTGGTCGACTGGTTTTATCATCCCTTTGACCAATTGCCGCGGATCGAGCAGTTCAACTTCGCCGAACTCGACTCCTCGGGGCCGCTGCGGGCCAAGGGCTTCGAGGTCTGGGGCTGCGCCTCGGTGTGGCCCAATTCCCCGTTCCCGAAGCCGGCGGCGCGGGTGCGCAACCTCGAATCCTGGGTACGTTACGGCGAGCGGCTCAAAATGCCGTACGTGCTCAACACCGACTGGGAAAACAGCCTCGGCTTTTTCGACTTCGCCGAACTCGTAATGCTGCTCGGAATCAAGACCGCGGCGGATTGGGATTACGCTCAACTCCCCGCCCGGCTGGCGGAAATCCTCGGCGATGAATTTGCGATCGCCGATGCCGAGGCGGCAGCCGGGGCGCTGATCGAGCTTGGGGAAATCAACATTACCGGCTACCAGAATTCCAGATATCTGCATCGCGGGGTGCTCTCCATGATTTCGAGTTTTCCCGAGCGGATTGAACAGTACCGGACGCTCCACACCCGGGCCGCCGCGATTCTCGCGGTGCTCGGGCAGTTGACCGCCGCCAATGACCGCGGACGCCGGCTGCTGGCCGAGCTGCGGGCGGTGACCCGTTTCCTCTACGGCTTCGGCCGGGGCGGCGAAGTGCTCTCCGAAGCGGCCGGGCTCGGGGTGCTGCAATCCGACACGGTGGCGGTCAAGCTGGCGATGGTCGAGCGGTTGTGGCGCGAAGTCGCGGTCGAGTATGAAGCGGTGTGGAAGGAGACCCGGTTTGACGGCGAATTCCTCTTTATGGACGCCGGGCGTAAAGCGGATGAGCTCAAGACCATCATCTGCGAACTCAAAAAAGAACCCCGGCATGCGCGCTGGTTCACCCAAGGCCGGCTGGAGCTCAAAATGAGTTTCGACCATCCGGCGCTGCAACTCGTCGGGATCACGTTGGAGTACGCCGACGGCAGCACTTTCGTCGAGCGCGAAGGGATGATTCGTTTCGACGAAGCCTACGCGACGCCGGAGCGGAGTGCGACGCATTACGGGTCGATTGCGCTCGAGAGCAACAAGCTCCCGGCGACGATCCGGCTGTCGAGCAGCTACTACGGTCAATTCACCATTGAGGAGATCCGGTTGACCGCCGACGGCAAGGTTTACCAGCCCTTTGACTTCCAGCTCAGCGGAGCTCACGCCTCGGAACAGGACGGCCGAATCACCCTCGGGCCGGTCCGGGCTTATCCCGGCGACCCGACCCACCGCGCCGACGTCGACCTCGCGGTCGGCCGCTTCCGCTGACCGTACCGGAACTTATTCGAGCACAAATCCGTAGACCCGCCCGGCGAAGTCGGCGACGTAGAGCATATTGCCCGAGATCGTCGCCGAGCTGAAGACCGGCGCACCGATGATGAACTTTTGGCGCATTGCGCCGGTGGCGAGATCGACGCCGTAGAGGTTGCCGTCCAGCGCGCCGAACCAGACCGTTGCGGCGGCGGTAACGGCAGTGGCGGCGACCGCCGGGGAGTTGGGGCGGTAGGGGGCGCTGGCGACCAATCCGGAGCCGACATCGGGCGTGGTCCAGCGGACGGCCAGGGTGTCGCGGTCGAGTGCGGTCATCCCTTTTTCGGCGCTGCCGACCAGGATCAATTGCTCCCGGAGCTGCGGCGTGGAGCCGGTGTTGAAGCTGAGTTTTTCGGTTTTTTCGCTCATTTTGAGCACTTTGCCGTCGGCGGGGTCGATCACCAGCAGCCGTCCGGCGGCGACGTAGAGCTTGCCGTCGGGACCGATGGAACCCGCGTTCTGGAGATAGCGGTGATCGGCATTGACCCAGCGGAGCTTGCCGGTGGCAGCGTCAAAGGCGCGCAGGTGAATCCAGTTGGCGGGGGCGATCAGGACGTCTCCCGCCAGCGCGAAGGCGTTGACCGTCCCGGCGTCGGGGCGGTAGTTGGGAATTTCGTCGCGCGAAATCCGCCACAACTCTTTGCCGCTCGCGGCGTCAAAGGCGCGCAGGCCCTGATCGCGCCCGGCGAAAACCCGGCCGTCGGCGGCCAGCACCCCGGTCGAGTTGCCGGAGAGGGCGTCGCCGATGCCCGGCGCTTCCCAGCGAAGTTCGCCCGACGCCGCGTCGATGGCGTAGACCCGGTTGCGCGAATCGACCGCCAAGACCAGACCCTTGTCCACCGCCACGCTGTGGCGGACCGAGCCCGCGGTGCGGAAACTCCAGAGCAATTTCCCGGTTTCGGCGTCGAGCGCGTGAACCCCGCCCTTTTCCCCCATCGCATCGTCGACGGTGCCGATCAAGAGGCGTTTCCCGGCCAGCACCGGGGAACTGACGAAAATATGGCCGTCAAGTGCGCTCGCCCAGGCCAGCCGGGCCCGGTTGCCGACAGGAGCGGCGAAGCCGGTGCGCCTGGCGTCGCCGAGGTACTGCACGGTGTCGGGGCCGGGGGCGATTTTTCGCTCCGGCGGCGGCCAATTGAAGCAACTTGCGGTTTCCTTTTGGCTGCCGTCTTTGAATTCGGCACGGAGCTTGAGCCGGTATTGACCCGGTTTTACCGGAAGCGGAAAGGCCCCGGTCCAGCTCCACGCGGTCCGCCGTTCAAGTTTGATCGCTTCCGTCTTGCCGTCCGGTCCGGTCAGCGCGGCTTCAACCCGAACGGGGGCGGCGGGGCCGTTCACCGCGGCCAGCACCGGCAATTCATTGCGGACCCGGTCGATGGCGAGCCGATCATCTCCGGCGGGGGTGGTGATGCTCAATACTTCCCCGGCGTAGGTCCAGCGGAGTTCGCTCCGGCAATTGCCGTCGCGGTCGACTTCGGTCAGGCGAAAGGCGGCGGGGGCGCTCGACGCGCCGCCGACCCGGACCGCCGAGGTGGCGAAGCCGGGGACTTTGCCGTACATGCGGAAGTCGTGGACGTGGAAGTGACCGTAAAAAATCCCTTTGAGATTGCGCTTGCCGAGCTCGAAATCCCCGACCTTCCAGTCGGAGCCGAAGAGCAGCGGGTGATGGGTGAGGATGATGATCGGTTTTTCCGCGGGATAGTGCGCGAGGAGGTTCCGGAGCCAGGCGGCAAGATCGTCGCGCGAAAACGACGGTTTGGCATCGCCCGCAACCACCGGCAACGCGAGAAAGAGCACGTTGCCGCATTCAAAGGCGCGCCAGGCGGGGCCGTAGAGCGATTCGTAGAGCGCTTCGCCGCCGTACTCATTCGCCTCCGGCTTGATCAAATCGTGGTTGCCCAAGGTGTAATGCACCGGGATGCCGAGCGTGTCGCGATTGACGTTGGCGATCTGGAACTGCAAGCCTTTGCGGTAGCAAATGTCGCCGGTGTTCACCGCAAAGGCCGGTTTTTCGGCGGCGGCGAGCGCTTTCAGGTCCTCGAACCAGCGCCCGGCCGACCAGCATTCGGCGTCGCTGAACTGGATGAACCGGAATTTCTCCGGAACTTCGCGGCGGGTCAGAACGAAATCGTAGGTTGCCGTTTCCGGCTTGATTGCGAGATACCACGAATTCGCCTGACCGTTCGCGGGTTCGACCAGCGAAACAAACCGGGTTGCGGGATGGGCGGGCAAGTTGAACTCCCCTTTGCCGCCGGTGCGGACGGCGTCGCGCCCGTTGGTGACGATGATGCCGGGAATGGCTCGACCCTCAGGATCCCGGACGGTTCCGGTCAAGTCTTCGCTTGCGGCGAGCGGCAAAAGGAGACTCCATATCAGCAGCGGCAGCAGACGGATCATATTTTCTCCTGAAAAAAACAGGAGGCAATGAGTTTGGTCGCCCATTGCCTCCCGGTTGAGGGAATCTTACAGGATGCTCGAGCGGGTATCGGGTACCCGGACCCACTTTTCGCGGAAGCCGACGTAGTAGCCGAGCACCGGGTACCAGACTTTGGTGGCGTCGCCGTTTTCCTCCGGCTGGAGCGAGGCGGAGTGGCCGTCGACAAAGGCGACGTTGATCCGCCCGCCGTGAATCGCCAGCGCCGTTTCATTGCTGGGGGCGGTGGCGACGTTATTCTGGTTGATATAGGCTGACATCGCATTGTAGGCGGTGGTCTGGGCCCGGAATGAATCCATGATGAAATTCATATTGGACGGGGTGGCGGCAATACAGTTGCCGGCGCTTTTGCGGATCATCATCAGCCGGTCGATCGGGATTTCGCAGCGCGCGGTATTGGTGCTGCTGATCATCGGCGCGGTAAAGCCCAGCCAGGGGGCGGTGCTGGAGTTGGCGGTGACGGTCCGGGAGCCGTAGCCGAGCGGGATGCCGTAAATCTGGTTCCAGTCGGTTCTGGTTTTGGCGTCAAAGAGCATCGACGGACAGGTGAAGACATTGCGGTTTTTGATATATCCGAGGTACCAGAGGTCTTTGGCCCAGGTGTCGTCGGCGGAGGTCTTGTCGTCAACGCTTTTCCAGATGGTATAGGAGCGATAGGTCGGCGGCGCCCAGCCGTTGGAATCCATCCGGTAGCTGGACTGGCCCTGCATGATTTGGCGGAGGTTGCTGAGGCAGTTCGATTTACGGGCCGCGTCGCGCGCCTTGTTGAGAGAGGGCAGCAGCATGGAGGCGAGGATTGCGATGATCGCAATCACGACCAGAAGCTCAATCAGCGTAAAAGTTTTTCTCATGGCAACTTTCCTGTGTTTGGGGGGGACGCTGTTCTTTATTGAAATCGCGATCAAAAAAGACTTGAAAATTCCGCACACCAATATTATATGCGTAAAAAGTCTTCCGCGTAATGGATAAAACTATTTTTTTGTTGTCAAAAAATAACATTTCACCGGAAGTAGCAAAAAAAACAGCCGGTTTTGTTTATAAAACCGGCTTTTTTAAGGGAAATTAAATTGTTTCTCCTTTGCATGGCAAGGAGATGGAGCCAAAGTTCAATTCTTGCGGCATTGGTAGATATGGAGGAAATCGTTGGTGCAGTGGTCGGCTTCAATCGTGAAGTTGGCGCGTTCGAGGAGGCCGTTCATGATCCAACGGAGGGTGCTGAGTTCATCGGCGATGTGTTTGGCGAAGTTGTCCTTGCTGCCGGGGGCGTATTCGAGGATGCGTTCGAAATAGGCTTCGGGTTCTTCGTTTTGCCAGTCGAAGACGACGTCGAGCAGCAACAGCACGCCGCCGGGGCGGAGCATGCGGTTGATTTTGCGTAATGCCACCGCTTTCCAGACGTCGGAGAGGTGGTGGAGGGCGAGGCCGGTGACGACGGCGTCATAGGTTTCGGGTTGGGCTTCGAAGCTGAGGAAACCGGCGAGTTCAAAGGTGACCTGGTCGAGTTTTTCCTCGCGGGCGCGGAGACGGGCGTATTCGAGCATGACGGCCGAGATGTCGATGGCGTGGACGCGGGCTCCGGCTTTGGCGGCTTCGCGGGCAAAGGCTCCGGTGCCGGTGCCGATTTCGAGCACGGAGGAGCCGGGTTTGAGGCCGGCGAGGGTGACGAGTTCGCGGTTTTCGCGGTCGATGTCGCGGAAGCGGCGCATCCGCTGGTCGTACTGGGCGACTTCGTCGACCGAGTTGTAGTCGGTGCCGAGCTGCTTGAACTCGTCGTGGAGAA
>CAZRFG010000205.1:0-6501 GCA_964599205.1 uncultured Victivallaceae bacterium | reverse complement strand
GCTGGACTGCGACTCCGTGCGACGGAGGGCGGGATTGGCGCTTCGCGCTTTTTTTATTTTTTTTGGGCGCTTCGCGCTTTTTTTTTATTTTTTAGAACGTCAGGTACTGGAGGGCTTTGCGCAGGAGATCCTCGCAGGTCTCGTCCGCCGCCCCCGCCACCTTGCCCAACGCCTTGTCAATCGCATCACGCTTGTAACCCAAGCTCTCCAACGCCATCGCCGCATCCCGCACCGCTTCACTGCGCGCCACCGGCCCGCCCGCGCCGCCCGGCACCATAAACGCCGACAGCTTGCCCTTGAGCTCCACCACCAGCCGCTCCGCCGTCCGCTTGCCGATCCCGCTGATCCGGCTCAACAGCTTCAAATCCCCCGCCTCAATCGCATTGCTGAAATTCCCCACCGGCATCGCCGACAAAATGTTCAACCCCAGCTTCCCCCCAACCCCTGAAACATTGGTCACCACCCGGAACAACGCCCGTTCCTCCGCCGTGGCAAAACCGAACAGCACAATCGCATCCTCGCGCACCTGGGTGTGAATCCACAACGTCACCGTCCCCCCCGGATGCGGCAGCTTTTCAAAAGTCGAAAGCGGAATCATCACCTCATACCCGACCCCGCCCGCGTCGATCACGCATTCGGCAAAAGTCGCCTCCACCAACTCCCCGCGCAATCTTCCAATCATCGTCACACCTCTTCCGGTATAATGTCCAGCGAAATATCCGCCGATTTGACCGAGTGGGTCAACGCCCCCGCCGACACGAAGTCCACCCCGAGCTTGCCGATCCGCGGCAGCCGCTCGATGGTGATCCCGCCCGACGCCTCCAGCCGCGACCGGCCGGCATTGATTTTGACCGCTTCGGCCATGGTTTCGTCGCTCATGTTGTCGAGGAGAATGTAATCCGCCCCCGCCGCCGCCGCTTCGCGGACTTCGTCGAGGCTGTCGGCTTCGACTTCGACTTCCAGCGCGGGATAGGCTTCGCGGACGCGTTTAACCGAGCGGGTGATGCCGTTCGGGCCCTCCATCGCCGCGAGTTCGCGGTGGTTGTCCTTGATCATCGCGCGGTCAAAAAGGCCGATCCGATGGTTGGTCGCGCCGCCGACCGCGACGGCGTATTTCTCAAGATTGCGGTAGCCCGGCGTGGTTTTGCGGGTGTCGAGGGCGACGGTCGGGCTGCCGGCCAGGGCCGCCGCGTAGCGTGCGGCCATGGTCGCCACGCCGCAGAGGCGCTGGATGAAGTTGAGCGAAGTGCGTTCCGCGGTCAGCAACGCCCGGGCGGGGCCGGTGACTTCGGCGATCACGTCGCCTTTGGCGCAGACGCTGCCGTCGGGCTTGAGGATGCGGTAACTGCAGGACGGATCGAGTTTGGCGAAGACGCGGGCGGCAACTTCCTGGCCGGCGACGACCATGCCGGGCTCTTTGCAGCGAAGCACCGCTTTGGCGCGGGTTTGGACGGGGATGATGGCAAGCGTGGTGACGTCGCCGGCGTCGCCGAGGTCTTCGGCGAGGGCGAGGTCGATCAGCAGGTCCACACGTTTCCAGTCGATTTCGGGTATCGTTCTCATATCAGTTCAGGTCTCCTGTTTTGGTACATGGTCAAGGGCCGCGCCCTTGCGCAGAGTCAAGAGGGCGCGGAGCCCTCTTGTGGAGTGTGAGGTGAAACCTCACCGTTCCCGCTCCGGGCGAAGCCCCAGCTCAGAGAGGCGGAACGAGTTCCGCCGCTGAGCCCGGCCCGAGCGGAGACGCGAATGCGTCGGAGCGACCGTTCCGAAGCAACACGCAAAATGCCGCATCCATCGCCGCCCCCCTCCGTGCCTCCGTGCCTCCGTGCGAAACCGTCTCCCGGATTTCCCGAGGCCGACGTTCGGCCGGCCTGCTTCGCTCAATCGCGCATGACACTTCGCTTCGCTGGTGTCACACTTGTTTCGCTCCCGCAGAGAGGAGCGGGCTCCGCCCGCCGAAAGGGGGAGCGCTGCGCTTAGCTTCGCTCGCTTTTGAGCGAGCGACCAGCGCTTTTCGCGCGCTGGACTGCGACCCCGTACGACGGGGGGCGGGATTGGCGCTTCGCGCTTTTTTTGAGCCTGCGGCGCTTTTTTTATTTTTTTTCAGACCGTCAGTTCGCGGGTGATCGGGGTGATCTTCCGCGCCCGCCCGGTCTGGTAGTCATAATCCACCACCGTCCCGTCAAGCCGGATCACCCCCTCCTCCACCACCGCCAGACGCCCCGGCATCCCGGTCGTAAACTTGTACAGCACATCCGCCACTTCACGCCCCAATACCGAGCGCGACGCCCCCACCATCCCCACATCCGTCTGCACCGCCGTCCCCCCCGGCAAAATCCGCGCGTCCGCCGTCGCCACATGCGTATGCGACCCCAGCACCGCCGTCACTTTCCCCTCCAGGAAATACCCCATCGCCAGCTTCTCACTCGTCGCCTCGGCATGGAAATCCACAAAAATATTCTTCACCGACGCCGGCAACTCCCGCAAAATCCGCTCCACCGTCTCAAACGGACAGTACGCACTCTCCCGCATGAAAACTTTGCCCATCAAGCTGATCACCGCCACCTCGCCACCCCCCGGATTGCGGAATACCCCGTACCCCCGCCCCGGCTGGCAACTCGCAAAATTAGCCGGCCGGATCACATTGTCCAACATCTTGATCTCCGAGTCAAACCCCTTCTGATCCCAGATGTGATCCCCGCCGGTAAATACGTCGACCGCCTCCGCCATGTCCTTGAGACAACGCGTCGTCATCCCGTTCCCGGCGGCGCAATTCTCCGCATTGGCAATCACAAATTGTACATTGTACTCGCGCCGCAGCTCCGGCACCAGCGTTTTCACCGCCGTCCGCCCGCCGCTGCCGACAATGTCGCCGATCATCAACAAATTCATGCGCTTACTCCGCTTCTTGTTCTTCCATAAAATACAGTAGGAGTCGCGGGATTGCCACCCGCAACCGTCAATTTTTCACCCGTTTTTGCGGCTTCCGCCAAAGCGCCGCCGCCAGTGCGATGATGTAGAAAATCCACGCCAGATTCATCACCGGCGCAATCCCGATCCGCGACGCCGCCTGACCTGCCAGCAGCAGAAACAGCCCCGCCACTCCCCAGGTGCCGCCGACGATCACCCCCATGCGCGTCCCCAGCGCCGGACCGTTGGCCGCGCTCCGCGCCATCGCCACGATCAACGGGAAACTCGAACTCGCAAACAATCCGGCGAGAAACATCAAAACACACGCCGAACGCGACGAAGAGAACAGCAAATAGGCGATCACCGTGGGAATCCCCAGCGCCAGCCCGCCGATCACAAACCGCGACGGACGGAAACGCTTGGTCAGGAGCCCGATCGCCAGCGAGCCCCCCGCCGAACCGATCCCGAAAAGCATCGCGCTGACCCCGCCGAACGACAGCGAAAAACCGGCCGCATGAAGATAACTCGGCAGCAGCGCCTGAATGATCGTCGACCCCGAATTCAGGAAAAGTGCGATGATGAAAAGGTGCCGGAAACTCCAGCGGCAACGGTCGTCCGCCAGCGCCGCCGCGGCATTCTTGACCCCGTTCTCGACCGCAAGCCTGATTTTCCCCAGCCGCAGCACCGCGACCAGCAAGCCGATCGGAATCAACAGCAAAAGCAACCCCTTGAGCCCGAAGCCCTCGACCAGCATCGCCCCGATGAAGGGCCCGGCGGCGTAGCCGAGGAAGCCCCCCACCATAAAGGTCGGCGTGGTCACCGTATGGGCGATCCGCTCGATGCTCTGAACGCCGCGCAGGCCAAAAGGATGGACGATCGCAATCCCGATCCCCACCACCAGCATCAGACCGCAGAGCAGCAGCGTCGGCGACTCCGTCGGCAGGAAGCCGAGCAGGACGATCAGGCTCGCCATCGCCAGCCCGAGAAAGAGCATCCGCGGCCCGGAATGAAGTTTGTCGAATTGCGCCGCCGGAATCTGCAAGAGGTTGCTGCCGATGCTGACGCAAGTCAGCACCACCACCCCGATCCCGAGCGAAATATTGAAGTGGGTCAGCGCCACCGGCAGAATCCCGGGCAGAATCCCGCCGATCAGGTCGACCATAAAATGAGTCCCGGCCAGCGCCGCCATCTGAAGCATCGGCGATTGCAAGCGTTGCGACAAGTCCCGTGTCATAGTAATTCCTGAAAACATCAAAGTAAGTTGAATCAATAATTTACAACTTCAAAACCGTTTTTCAAGAAAAACCGGCTTCTCCCGGCAGACTTTGTCGTAATTTCACCGTCCGGAAACTTGTTTTTTCGCTTTTTCCGGGTATATTCTTACGTTTATAAGGGTCGATGAAAAAAGCAAGGATTCGATGATATGCGAGCGGTTCCATCCATTCCCCGGCTCGTCTTTGCGGCCGCGGTGCTGAACGGCTTGGCGTTGGCCCGGCTTGCCGGCATTGAGACCATCAATCCGATTGATTTCACCCTGACTGCCGCTTTCTCGTCGCGGGTTTATTTCCTGTTTGCGGCCGGCGTCGCCATGGTGGCGGCAATCTACCAGGCCAATCGGGAAAAACCGGAAATCGACCGGACCATGAAATTTTTCTGGCTTCTCCTGCCGACCGTGGTCTTCCCGCCCCATTTGCTGACGATCCTGGCGGCGGCGGCGGTGTACGGCTGGATCGCGCAAAGGCTTTGCCCCGTCCGCGCCGAATCCGATTTCCTGCAGAAGAGCAGCCCGTGGCTGGTCGGAGTCGCCGTCATTCTGGCCAGCGTGATCGGCGGTCGCATGCAAATCCTTTCCTTTGAGGCCATGCAGATGCAATGGCACGACTGGGGACACTATCACTCGGCGCTGCTCAATACCCTCAATGGCCGTTTTTTCTGGCAGGATGGCGAACAAGTTTCACTGCTTGGATACCGGTTCTGTCCGGCGTTGTTGATCTATCTGCCGTATGTCGCGCTCTTCCCTGATGCAAGCGCTTTCTTTTTCATCAGTTCCCTCACCGTCTGTTCGGGAGCGCTGGCGTTGTATTGGTTCTGCCGGGCCATGAAATTCACCCCGACCGAAAGCGGGCTCTTCGGCATGCTCTATTTGCTCAATCCCGGAATCATGAACCTCAATCTCTCCTTGATCGACTCATTCCACGAATTCTATCTGGTGCTGCCCTGCGCATTTCTGATTTTGATTTGCTATCACCGCAAACATTATACTTTGATGGTGATGATGATGATCTTTACCGCCCTGATTCGGGAGACCGTGCTGTTGAGCTATATCGGCTTTGCGCTGGCGCTGCTGCTGCAGAAAAAGTACAAGCCCGGCGCAATCCTCGCCACGCTGTCACTGGCGGGATTCATCCTGATTTACCTCGTCGTCATGCCTTCGCTCAACGGCTTCAAAGTGCTTCACGGCAGCTCCGGTTTTTACAGCCATCTCGGCGGCTCGCCCTGGGAGGTGCTGCTTTCCCCGCTGCTGCGTCCGGGGGTGTTTTTCCCGAAACTCTTCAATTTCCAGAATCTGTATCTGGTTTTGCTGCTGGCGCTGCCGCTGCTGCCGCTCTGGCGGCGCTCGCCGCTGTGGATGGTTGCCGCGCTGCCGGATTTGCTGCTGCTGCTGCTCGACTATCGCCATGACTCGCAGAATATCACCCCGCATTACCAGACCGCCATTCAACGGTTCATCATGATCGCCGCGGTTTACGGTTTCGCCCGCATTCGTCAAACCCCGCAAGGCAAACCCGCGCTCTGCGGAGCGCTGGTCATCTCCGGCATGATGATGTTTTTCTTCAGCCAGCTGCCGTTTTCGCCTTCGGCCAACCCCCGGGTCTCGGCGCAAAATTCGATCAAAGACGATTTCGCCGAATTCCTCAAGGCGCTTCCGGAACATGTCAAGGTCACCGCGGACACCCGGATCGCCGCCCAGCTCGGCAACCGCAATCCGGTCGATGCCAATCTTTCTCCGGAAAACAACCCGCTGCATGACCATATCATTTTCGATTTGTTTTTTCCCTTCTACGGCGCCCAGGAACTGCGCGACTTTCTGGTGGATTCGCCCGCCTACGGGCTAAAGGCGTGCAAGCTGATCAACGGCCGATACTTCATGTACTTTGAACGCGGCAATCCGAACAAGCCGCCGCCGCCGATTGCGACCATGAGTGCCGAAGAGTTTGCAAGTTCGGGTACACCGGGCGAAACCAACCGCACCGACTTCACCTTGCGGGTCCAGAGCCTGCCGGATCGCGCCATCACCAATTTTCTGCTGCGGGTGGAAAAAAGACCTGAAACCGATATGATCATGCAACTCTGCGCCGAATTCCCGGATGGACAAAGAATGTTTTTTCCGCCTGTCCCCTTCGGGAACGGACTGCATCCGGCCTATCGCTGCAATCCCGGCAATGTATTTTACTTTTCGCTCCCATCCGTCATGCCGGCCGCGCGCTTTCAGTTATTCCTCATGCCGCTGCCGCCGCCCTCCCCCCATTATCAAATGATCTTGAAAAAATATCAACAACCAGCCGATTTCAAAAATAATTCGGAACCGAT
>CAZRFG010000204.1:0-6507 GCA_964599205.1 uncultured Victivallaceae bacterium | reverse complement strand
AATCGCGGCGGCTGAGTTCAAGCGATCGACGCACCTCCTCGATGCCGAAGGCTCCGGCAAGGAGCAAAATCGCCAGCGCGGCGGCGATCACCGAGGCGAAACGGTGACGGTAGAGCCGCCGCAGGAATTTGCGCCAGCAGTTGTCCGGCAGCGCCGAAACCTCTTCGTCATAGACGAAGTGGCGGACGTCGGCGAGCAGCGCTTCGACGCTCGGGTAGCGATCGGCTGGATTTGGCTCGAGTGCCTTGAGGATGATCGCTTCGAGCGCGGGGGCGATGGTGATGTGGCGGCAGATGTGGCGGATGCGGCGGATGCTGCCGCTGCGGATGCTGCGGATAATTTCGTCGGTGGTGGTGGCGGCAACCGCGCGGTTGAGCGAAACCAGCTCAAAAAGGATCATCCCGAGCGCGAAAACGTCGAGGAGCGGGGTGACTTTGCGCTCGGTGAAGAGTTCCGGAGCGATGTAGCCGGGGGTGCCGGAGAGCTGCTCAATGGTGCTGCCGTTGAGCCGGGCGTTGCCCCAGTCCATCACGTAGACTTCGCCGTGGCGGCCGATCATCAGATTGTCCGGCTTGAGGTCGCAGTGGTTGATCTTGTTGGTGTGGATAAAGGCGATCGCTTCGCAGACTTTGATGAAGACTTCGAGCCGTTCAAAGAGGCCCTGGCGCTCCTCCTCGGCGGTCGGCGATTTTTCATGGTAGCGGCTGACCGTCTCGTTGAGACATTCGCGCATGGTGACGCCGTCGATCAGCTTCATCGCCACCCGCCAGTTGCCGTCTTCGCCCCGGCCGAGCGAGTGCATCGCCGGGATCGCCGGATGGTCGAGCTGGGCGGTGATCCGGCACTCGCGCAGGAAGTCCGCCACCGAGCGCTGGTTGCGGCTGATTTCGGCGCGCAGCCGTTTGACCGCGACGATGCGGTTGAAGACCTTGTCTTTGGCCTTGAAGAGTTCGCCCGAGCCGCCGGCGGCGAATTGCCCGAGCTCCTCGTAGCGTTGCTCGAAGTTGCCGCTGTTGCTGTCGTTCTCCTCCTCGATCAACTTCTCCGCCGCCACGGTGGCGGTGTCGAAGACCATCGTCAAAGCCTGTTCTTCGTGTTCGCTCATGGCCTCTTTTCCAGTATGCTTCGCGCGTTTTCCAAGCCGCCGAGGTCATAAATCCGGGTGTAGCCGAGCCGGCGCAGCGTTTCGGCGGCGAGCGCGCTGCGGCGGCCGCTGCGGCAATAAACTTTCACCGGCACATCGCGGTCGGGAAGTTCGGCGGCGGCTTTTTCCGCCAGCCGGTCATGGGGGAGGTTGCGCGCGCCCGGCAGCGCTCCGGTTTTGAACTCCTCCGCGGAACGGACGTCGAGCAGCACGCCGTCCGCGGGCGGCGGCGTTGATTCATGGCCGCAACCGCAGAGCGCGAGCGCCAGCGAAGCGGCCAGGACCAGGATGATACCCTTCTTTTTCAATCGCAATCCCTCCTTCAAAAATATAATATAGCCGCGAGTCCGGCAAAAACAACCCCGGCGCCGCGGCGGCCTATTGACCGGGCGGCCGGATTCAACTCCTGTTTTTTCGGTTTTTTTCTGGAAGACCGGTTTTTTTATCGCCTTCGCGGGTGTATAGTATATATGTATAATCATCATCCGGAGGTACTCTAAATGGCGCATCTGCCGAAATATGAAAAAGTCAAAAAGCAATTGCTCTTCCAGTTGAGAACAGGGGTCTATCAGACCGGAGAACGCATTCCGACCCGCGAAGAACTGATCGCCGAATTCGGCGTCACCCGGACCACCATCAACCAGGCGCTGCGCGAACTGGTCGATTGCGGCGTGCTCGCCACCAGCCGCCGCGGCGGCACCGTCTACACCGGCCAGCAGCCGCCGCGCCGGGTGCTGATCGTTTCCCACCTCGGACGCCTGCCCCAGGAGTTCGAGAACAGCAATGAGCAAATTGAGGTCGCTTTGTTTCGCCAGCTGCTTTATCACGCCCACGAATTCCACCTCGAATTCGTCGATTCGCACCGCTTCAAAGCGACCCCGGAGAATGTCGAGCGCTGCGACTGCCTGGTCGCGGTGATGCCGGACGACGATTTGCTGGAGCGTCTCCAGGCCTTCGGCGACCGAGTGCTTTTCATCAACCGCTACGGCGACAAGCTCAACTTTATCTCCACTCCCCACCGCGCCGCGGTGCGCGAATTGGTCGCGGCCAACCTAGAGGCGGCGGGCAAGGATCCCCAGCTTTTTTTCCTGGGTTTGCGCAACGACAATTTCGTCGAGCGCGAGCGCCGCGCCGGTTTCATCGACGAGTGCGCCAACCGTTCGATTTTTTACCGCATCTGCGACACCGACTCGCGCGATTGCGACAAGATCGAAACGGTGCTCGACGAGCTCCCGATCAATCCCGACCGCCCGGTCCTGATGTGCGCGCCGTCGATGAACTTCACCGGCGCGGTGATCCGCTGGGCGCGCCGCCGCAAACTCCAGTTCGGGCGTAACTTCTTCTACTCCGACTTCGACAATCTCCAGGCCCGGCGCAACACCGGCGAGGAGATCGCCTCGGTCGGACAGGACTACGCCACCATGGGCAAAGAGCTCTATCAGGCGCTGCGGACCTGGGGCGACGCCCCGGTCCGGGTCTTCGTCGATTGTCTGAAAAACCAGTAACCCGGCGGCAAATACTTTCACCTCACGCCGATCATTTACATCATGTTGGAAAATATCATCATACGCGGTGCGCATCAGCACAATTTGAAACATATCGACGCGGTCATTCCGCGCAACAAACTGGTGGTCATCACCGGCCTCAGCGGCTCGGGGAAGTCCTCACTGGCCTTTGACACCCTCTACGCCGAGGGGCAGCGCCGTTACGTCGAGAGCCTGTCGGCATACGCGCGCCAGTTCCTCGACCGGCTCCAGAAGCCCAAGGTCGAACACATCGAGGGGCTCTCCCCGGCGATCGCGATCGAACAGCGCACCGCCGGCGGCACCCCGCGCTCGACGGTGGCCACGGTCACCGAAATCTACGATTATCTGCGGCTCCTCTACGCCCACGTCGGCATTCCGCACTGCCCGCACTGCGGCAAAAAACTCGAATCGCAGTCGGCCCAGAAGATCGCCGAACGCATCCAGTCGCTGCCCGAAGGGCGCAAACTGATGTTGCTCGCCCCCTTCGTCGCCGGGCGCAAAGGCGAACACCGCGACATCCTCGCCCAGATCCGTTCCGAGGGCTTCGTCCGCGCCCGCATCAACGGCGAAATGGTGCTGCTCGAGGAGTACGGCGACAAGATGGCGGACAAGAACAAACGCCACACCATCGAAGCGGTGGTCGACCGCCTGGTCACCGGCCGGGTCGATTCGGCCCGGCTGACCGATTCGGTGGAGCTCGCGCTCCGCCACGGCGGCGGGGTGGTGACGGTGCTGTTGGAGAATCCCGCTCCCGACGCGACTTCGCCGTGGATCGAGGAGCAGCACAGCGAGAAGCTCGCCTGCCTCGACTGCGGCGAGAGCTACGGCGAACTCAAGCCGCGCAATTTCTCGTTCAACGCGCCCTACGGCGCCTGTCCCGAGTGCAACGGTTTGGGCGTGCTCCAGGTGATGGACCCGGCGCTGGTGATTCCAGACCCCTCGCTCTCGATCAAAAACGGCGCGATTCCGGCCTGGCGCAAGGGGCCGCGGCATTTGATCATGTACTACAATTTGCTGCTCCGCAAAATCGCCGAGCAGTGGAACTGTCCGGAGATGCTGACCACTCCGTTCAAAGATCTTCCGGAGAAAATCCGCAACATTATTCTATTCGGCAGCGGCGAGGAAGAGCTCGAATTCGACTACCGCATGGGCGGGCGCAAGCATCACTGGAGCAAGCCCTTTGAGGGGGTGCTCGAGAACATCCGCCGCCGCATGGTCGAGACCGAATCCGACTCGGTGCGGGACCGGCTCAAGGAATTTCTTTCGCCGCGGCTCTGTCCTTCCTGTCACGGCGCGCGGCTCAACCCGGTCAGCCTCGCGGTCACCGTCGGCGGCCTCGGCATCCACCAGTTCAACGCGCTCGCGGTGGACAAGGCGCTCGAATTCATCGAGAAACTCAACCTCAAGGGCGAGGACCTGGCGATCGCCGGCGAAGTGACCAAGGAAGTCCGCAGCCGACTCACCTTCCTCCGCGACGTCGGGCTCAACTACCTGACGCTCGACCGCATCAGCCACACCCTCTCCGGCGGCGAAGCGCAGCGCATCCGGCTGGCCACCCAGCTTGGCTGCGGACTGGTCGGGGTGCTCTACATCCTCGACGAACCCAGCATCGGCCTTCACCAGCGCGACAACGACCGGCTGCTGGCGACGCTGGCCAAGCTCCGCGACCTCGGCAACACCGTGCTGGTGGTCGAGCACGACCTCGACACCATCAACCGCGCCGACTACGTGCTCGACCTCGGCCCCGGCGCGGGCAACCTCGGGGGCGAGCTGGTGGCGGCGGGGACGCCGGCCGAAATCGCGGCTTCCGAGCGTTCGCTCACCGGAGCTTATCTATCCGGCCGCCGCGAGCTCGCGGTGCCGGCGGTGCGCCATCCCGGCAGCGGCAAGGCGATCGGGATCCGGGGGGCGAAGCACAACAACCTCAAAAACGTCGATGTCGACATTCCGCTCGGCACCTTTACTTGCGTCACCGGCGTTTCCGGCTCCGGCAAGAGTTCCCTGATCAATGAAATCCTGGTCCGGGCGCTCAATTTGCGGCAGAAGATCCAGGATCTCCCGCCCGGCGAATGTCGCGCGATCACCGGGCTCGAGCACATCGACAAGGCGATCGTGATCGACCAGAGCCCGATCGGGCGCACCCCGCGCTCGAATCCGGCGACCTACACCGATGCTTTCGGCGCGATCCGCAAACTTTTTTCGGAACTACCCGAATCCAAGGTGCGCGGCTTCGGCCCCGGCCGTTACAGCTTCAACGTCAAGGGCGGCCGCTGCGAAGAGTGCAAGGGCGACGGCATCCGCAAAATCGAAATGCAGTTCCTCTCCGACGTCTATGTCGAGTGCTCCGCCTGCGGCGGCAAGCGCTTCAACAAGGAGACGCTGTCGGTGCGTTACAAAAAGCGCAACATCGCCGACGTGCTGGATATGACCGTGGATCAGGCGGTGGAGTTCTTCGACGCCATCCCGTCGCTGCGGCGCAAGCTCAAAACCCTGCAGGACGTCGGGCTCGGCTACGTCCAGCTCGGCCAGAGCGCGACCACCCTTTCGGGCGGCGAGGCGCAGCGGGTCAAGCTCGCCACCGAACTCGCCCGGATTCCCCGCGGCCACACCGTCTACATCCTCGACGAGCCCACCACCGGGCTCCACCTTGCCGACATCGAGCAGCTGATGAAAGTGCTGCTGAAGCTCCGCGACCTCGGCAACACGGTGCTGGTGATCGAGCACAACCTCGACGTGATCAAGTGCGCCGACCACCTGATCGACCTCGGTCCCGAGGGCGGCGCGGGCGGCGGCCGGGTGGTCGCGACCGGGACGCCGGAGGAAGTGGCGCTGGTCGCCGCCTCGCATACTGGGCGGTATCTCTCGCCCTATCTCAAAAAACATGACCGGAAGACCGCCGGAAAATGATGCTCAAAGTTTTCATGGCGGTGCTGGAGACTTTCATCGTCTTCGGTTTCGGCGCTTTCGCCTGGAAAAAGGGATTCCTGCTGCCCGGCGACCTCGACCGGCTGTCGCGGCTGACGCTCGACTTCTTCTTTCCGATGCTGACCTTCACCACCATCACCCGCAACTTCAACCGCGACCAGCTCGATGAACTCTGGCTGATGCCGCTTCTGGGCTTTGGGCTGATGGCTTTCGGGATGGTCGCCGGGTTGTTCTTCAAGCGCTTCATGCGCCACCGGACGCCGGAGCGGGAGCGGACGTTCCACCACATCTGCACCATCAACAACTACGTCTTTCTGCCGCTGATCGTGCTGCAGAACATCGGCAACGACCGGCATGTGGCGCTGCTGCTGATCATGAACGTGGGTTCGACAGTCGGCTTCTGGACGCTCGGGGTGATGACCCTGACCGGGGGAGGGGGCGGAATCGGGCAGTCGATCAAAAGCATCTGGTCGATCAATTTGATGGCGGTGATCGCGGCCCTGGCGGTGGCTTTCTGCAACATTCCGGTGCCGGCGGTGCTCGATCGCGCGATGTCGTCGATGGGGGCGATGTCGGTCCCCTTTATGCTGCTCCTGATCGGGGTGGCGCTGACCCAGAATTACCGCAGCATTCTGCATCACAAAATCGACATCGGCTACCTCGCGATCGTCCGGCTGGCGGTGATCCCGGTGCTGTTCGGCCTCTTTTTGAAGCTGCTGCCGCTCGACGCCGATATTCTTCTGGTGCTTTTGGTGGTGGTGCTGATGCCGGCGGCGTCGAGCTCGGTGCTGGTGGCCCGCCGCTACGGCGGCAGTGACGAGTTCGCCGCCCAGGCGATCATCGTCACCACCTTGCTGTCGCTCCTGTCGATTCCGCTCTTGATGAAGTTGCTTTATTGAGCGGACTTTGAAT
>CAZRFG010000203.1:0-6533 GCA_964599205.1 uncultured Victivallaceae bacterium | reverse complement strand
GTAATCGGCGGCAAAGCCGCCAGGGGTGCAGGGACATTGTTCCTGCCGGGGGGTAGCTGGGGGCGAGGAGCCCCCGGACCTTTTCCACGGCGGAAAAAGCGTTTGCGCGTTTATTTTCCGGTTTTCCGCCGATATTCGACGAGGTCGGCGATGGTGGCGAGTTTGAGCTGGTGGCGGGCGGCGAAGAGTTGGAGGTCGGGCATGCGGGCCATGGTGCCGTCGGGGTTGAGGATTTCGCAGAGGACGCCGACCGGGGGGAGGGCGGCGAGGCGGACGAGGTCGAGGGTGCCCTCGGTGTGGCCGGGGCGTTCGAGGGTGCCGCCGGGGCGGCCGAGGAGGGGGTAGACGTGGCCGGGGGTGTAGAAGTCGTCGCCGGTGCTGTCGGACCGCAGGATTTCGGCGATGGTTTGGGCGCGGTCAAAGGCGGAGACGCCGGTGGTGGTATTGGCGACCGCGTCGAGGCTTTGGGAAAAAGCGGTGCCGCGGGGGTCGTGTTTGCCGGGCGGAAGGGCGAGGCCGAGGCGGCTGGCGACTTCGGGGGTGACCGGGACGCAGAGGACGCCGCGGCCGTAAGTTACCATGAAGTTGACATTGGCGGGGGTGGCGAAGGCGCCGGCGCAGATCAAATCGCCTTCATTTTCGCGGTCTTCGTCGTCGGTGAGGATGATGATTTCGCCGTTGGCGAGGGCGGCGACGGCTTCTTCGATTGAGTTCGGCATGAGGTATGGCCCTTTTCGGTTGACCAGGGCGAACAAAGGATGCGGCAAACCCGTCCGGCGCACCGTGCTCCGCTCGGGTTTTCCGTCTTCTTCCATCCGGACTTTGACCGTCGGTTCCGGAGTTTCACCGAATCAGTCCGGCGCAAAGCGCCGGAGTCGCGGACTGTACCGCCGGTGGGGAATTACACCCCGCCCTGAAGATGCATTACTATATCCCGCGACGGCGATACTGTCAAATCGATTGCTCCATTTTGAACCTTTTTGCTGTCGGTTGGGATTGCCGGATGAGATGATAATATAGAGCAATTGAAACTGATTTTCCAGGAAGAATTCCGGGCTTTCGGCGATATAATTAAAAGCAAAAACAACCCGGAGGATGGTATGAAATTCAATAAGAAAGCATTTATCGACGAGGTTTTGGCTTCTCCTTTGCGCAAAGCGGTGCCGATCATGACTTCGCCGGGGATCGAGCTGATCGGGGCGAAGCCGCGCGAGGTGTTTCAGGACGGCGAACTCCAGTTCCGCTGCATCCGGGAGCTGCTCAAAGTGTGTCCGTCGGACATCGCGGTGACCTTTATGGATCTCTCGGTGGAAGCGCAGGAATTCGGCTGTGAAATCGCTTTTTCGGAGCTCGAAAATCCGACCGTGACCAAGCCGCGGGCGAGTGACGCCGAGGCGATCGCGGCGCTGGCGGTGCCGGCGGTCGGGACCAAGCGCACCGCCGAGGTGCTGCGCTGCGCCGAGCTATGCGCAAAACACCTCGAGCGTCCGATTTTCGGCGGCCTGATCGGGCCTTTTTCGCTGGCCGGGCGGATCGCCGACATGAGCGAGATGATGGTGCTGGCAGCGGGCGAGCCGGAGACCGCGCACGCGCTGCTGCGCAAAACCACCGCCTTCCTCAAGGCGTATTTGCTGGCGATCAAGGCCACCGGGGTGGCCGGGGCGCTGATCGCCGAGCCCGCCGCCGGGCTGCTGTCGCCTGAGATGTGTCAGGAATTCGCCGCCGATTACGTCCGTGAAATCATCGCGGCGGTGCGCGACGAGTCCTTTATGGTGGTGCTCCACAACTGCGGCAAGACCGAGAAACAGGTGGGGGCGCTGCTCTCGACCGGGGCCGACGCGCTCCATGTCGGCAACGCGGTCGACATCTGCGCCATTCTCGACCAGGTTCCGCCGACGGTGCCGGTGATGGGCAACCTCGACCCCGCCAACGTCTTCAAAACCCTGACCCCGCCCGAAGTCTACGCCAAGACCATCGCGCTGCTCGAGCGCACCGCCAAGTATCCCAACTATATCCTCTCCAGCGGCTGCGACCTTCCGCCGGCGGTGCCGGTGGCCAATGTCAAAGCCTTCTTTGACGCGCGGCGCGACTACAACGACCGGGTGCGCGGAAACTGATACTGATTCGTTCTTCTTTGCTCGCGGCGGCCGGGAAAACATCCTCCCGGCCGTTTTTATTTGCCTGCTTTGGAGCAGATGGAGCAGATTGTGACGGGTAATTTGATCTCGCGTATTGACACCGGCTTTGCTTTCAACTATAATTAATTCAGCAAAAGACGGCGGATCAAAGTTCGCCTGCGACCACGGAAAGCGAGAGGGAATCAGGATGGCGACCACGGCTTCGGAGAAATTGGTGAATTACCTCGAGGAGCGCATTCTCTCCGGCGAATATGCGCCGGGCTCGCGCATTCCCTCGTCGCGCCGGCTGGCGGTCAAGTTCGGCCTCGGCAACGGCACCGCGATGCGGGCGGTGGACACGCTGGTCGAGCGCGGACTGCTGGAGAATCTGCCCCGGCGCGGCTTTTTCGTCCGCGCCGCGCCGCTGCTGCGGGAGAACGGCAACACCCGCAACCTCGCGGTGGTGATGGAGCCGCCGGTGGCGGGCATCCAGCGCAACTACGGTATGTACTACACCGCTTTTCTCGGCATTTCCCGCGCCGCCGAAGCGGCCGGGTTCCGGCTGACCCGGCTGGACGCCGAGTCGATCCTCAGCACCCAGCTCGGGCTGGAGAAGATCATCCGCGAAGCCAGCGCCGACGGCATCATCTTCCTCAACGAATACGACCGCAAGGTCAAGGAGCTCCGGCTCGACATTCCGGCGGTGGCGATCGCCTTCAACAGTTCCTTCGGCGGGCAGATCAGCACCGTCAACATCAATCCCTACGCGGCGGCGCGCGGCGCGGTCGATTACTTCGCCAAACGCGGCTTCCTCAAAGTCCGGGTGATCACCGACCCCCGCCCGATCCTGAAAACCCGGGCGCTGGTGTTCCGCGCGCTGTGGGAAGATATCGGCGGGCATTGCGAAATCCTGAATCACGACTTGTGTTGCGGCGCGCCCTTCGCGTGCGATTTTGCGCCGGAGTTCGGCTATTTTTTCACCTCGGACCATACCGCGCAATGGATTTTCGAACGCGAGATGGCGGAGAAAAACGAATTTCTCCCCGACCGCGTCACCGTGCTCAGCGTCGACGGCAAACGCTTGATCAATCCCCAGTTCTTCAAGTTTCCCACCCTGGCGATCGACTGGCTGACGGTCGGCAAGGTGGCGTTCGACGAACTTTGCCTCCGCATTGCCGACCGCTCGGTACCGATCAAAAGCATCTTCCTCGAACCGCAACTGCACCTCTAAGATAAGGAGACTTCACGATGTTGAAACGAATCCGCCTCTTTACCCTGATCGAACTTTTGGTGGTGATCGCAATCATCGCGATTCTCGCCTCAATGCTGCTGCCCGCGCTGGGCAAGGCCCGCGACCGCGCCAAATCCGCTTCCTGCGTCAGCAACCTGCGCCAGCTCGGCGGCTACTTCACGTTCTATACCAATGACCACCAGGATTTTTACCCCTACTATTTCCGCTGGAACAATCCCTTGAGCAGCACGCTTTCGAGCCTCGACGCCAAGACCGCCTGGAGCGAAGTGGTCAAAAACCTCTATTTTTCCACCAACCAGGCGGCCAATGACCGCAACCGGCTCTTCCGCTGCCCGGCCTCGACCGCCAATCCGGACATGGTCTACGGCCAGTATGTCAGCTACGGCTACAACTACAGCAACATCGGGAGCTCCCGCCGCTGGTACGGGCGCAAAGACCCGACCGCCGCCGACGGCTACCTCAGCACTCCGGCCAAAGCCGGGATGATTTCCAGACCGGGCACGACGCTGCTGTTGATCGATTCGCTGGCCTGGCGGGCGAGTTTCGCCGCCAACGAGGCTTCGCACCGCAATTACTACATCATCGCCGACGGCGGGGTGACCGCCGCCGGAACCAGTGCCAATATCCCCGAGTGCCGCCACGCCGATTACGCCAACATCCTCTGGCTCGACGGCCACGTGGGGGCGATCCGCGGCTCCGGCTCGAATTATCTCTCGATCTATACCAGCGACCTCAAAACCATCAGCGACGACGGCAACATGTGGAGCCGCGACGGCAAAAAACTCAAGTAAAGTGAGACGACCCGTGAAAAAAATCTTTGCCGCACTGGCCGCGCTGGCGGCGGCCGCCGCGCTCCGGGGAGGTGTGCTGCCGCCGGAAGCGCTGAAGCCGGAGCGCTTTCCGCAGCTCCTCGCCGACCGCGCCGGACTGGAGAACATCCGCCGCAATCTCGACCGGTTGCCCTATCTCAAAAGTTACCTTGAATCGCAGCGGAAAGCCGTCGAGCCGCTCCTCGCAATGTCCGACGACGAGCTCCGCAAGCTGATTCCATCCGCCGGTGCGCCGATCGTCTACGGGCTCGGCATGAACCTCGATCCCCACGGCGAACGGCTGCGCTGGACGTCGTGGAAAACCCCGTTCAAGGTGATCGGCAAGGACGACGTCGTCTATCCCAACGCCGACTATCCCGATGACGGCTCCGGCTGCGAAAAAGACGGCAAAAAGTACTACTTCACCGCCCGCGCCTATGGCTTCGTCTTCTCCGAACTGGAGGAAAAAGCGCTGCCGGCGCTGGCCGATTGCTACGCCCTCACCGGCGATCCTCGCTACGCCCATACCGCGGCGGTGCTGCTCGACGCCCTCGCCGCGGTCTATCCCGCCAACCGGCGCGGCCCGCTCGACTATCCCTCGTCCAAGCAGCATTTCGACCGCTCCGGCCGCTTGCAGCGCTCCTACTACATGGTGGCGCGCGGGCTGGAGAACTACGTCTGGACGCTCGACCTCATCACCGCGTCCGGCGAACTCGAGAAGCCGTCCGGCAACCCGAAATTCCCGACCATCCGGGAACACGTCGCCGCCAACCTCTTGCGCGACGGCGGCGACTTCTGCCGCCAATGGGCGCTGGAGGGCGGGCAGCTGACCAACGGCCTCGCCGATTACGTCCGCGGCGCGGCTTACGCCGGGCTGCTGCTGCGCGATTCCGAACTCCTGAGTCCGCTCCTCGCTGGTCCGGCTTCGCTCCGCACCATGCTCGACAACAATGTCGACCGCAACGGCTTCTACTATGAAGTCTCCACCAGCTACTCGGTTCACACTACCGAGCTCTATATGTCGATGGCCGAAATCGTCGACGCGGCGCGCCGGCAGAACCTGACCGACGCCGCTTCGCTTTATCGCGATCCCGGCCTGGCGGCGATGGCCGACCGCTTTTTCATCCGCCGCGAGCTCTCGGGGCACATGCCGACCATCGGCGACGACGGCCCCGACCGCTTCTGGGTCAAGCCGTCGCAGCGGCTCTCCGATCCGGCCCGGCCGACGCTTTCCGACCGTTATTTCGACTCCCAGCTCCGCAACGGCTGGCGGCTGGCGCTGAACGGTTCGCCGGAAGTCCGCGCCGGAGCGATCCGGCTGCTGCGCGCCCTCTACGGCGGAAGTCCGATCGTACCGCCCGCCGACCGGCTGATCCTGTTCCGGGTCACTCCCGAGGTGATCGCCGAAATCGCCGCCGCGATGCCGGACGAGTCGCTCCTCAATGCCGACAGCGCCTACTTCGGGGCCAAGGGCCTCGCATTGCTGCGCGGCGGCAGCGGCGATTCGCGCTACGGCGCCCAGCTCGTCGCCGGGGTCCAGACCAACCACGGCCAGCAGGAGGCGCTGAGCTGGACCTTTTTCAGTCAAGGTCACGACTGGAGCAACGACCCTGGCTACTTCAACAGCCACTACCGCCACAGCTGGACCTCGGTCGCGGTCGCCCACCAGTCGCTGGTGGTGAACGGCAAAAGTTTCGACCCCGCCGAGGGCGGCGGGTATCTTGCCGGATACCTCGCCGACGGCCTTGTCCAGTATGCGATCGGGATTCACCCCCGCGCCTACCGCACCGAGGGGGCGACCCGCTTTGAGCGGATCATCGCTCAGCGTCCGGCCCCGGCGGGCGGCGACCTCGGTTACTGGCTCGATATCGGGATTGTCACCGGCGGTGAATTCCGCGACGACAGTTTCCACACTGTGATGAAGGAACTGGCGTCGACGCCGGACCTCGTGCCGACCGGGGAGTACGCGATGTTTCCGGGGTTGAGCGAAAAAAACCGCTTCCGCCGCGACTACCGGCTGGCCGGTTTCGAGAACCGGGATTTTCGTTATGAAGTGCCGGGGCACGGCTATGCGCTGCTGACCCGTCCCCGCAGCATAAAAACCGGCGACAACGTCCGGATTGAGCTCACCAATCCCGAGTTCGTCAAGGATTCGCCGTTCAAGGGCAAGATCCGGGTCGATTTCCCGGCTTCGCCGGAGCGCGAATACATCGCCGCCGTCCATTCGGGGGTGGAAATCTCGGCCCCGGTTTCGTATCTGATCCGCCGCGACCGCGGCAAGGACGGCGCGAGTGTTTTTGCCAAAGTGATCCGGGTGCTCGCGGATGGCGCGACCGACCCGGTCGCCGGGGTTGA
>CAZRFG010000202.1:0-6582 GCA_964599205.1 uncultured Victivallaceae bacterium | reverse complement strand
GATCACCGCTTTGATCCGCTCCTCGAACTGGCCGCGGTATTTGGTGCCCGCCACCATCAGCGGCAGGTCAAGCGCAAAAACTTTCTTGTCGGCGAGGATTTCCGGAACCTTCTTGTCGGCGATCGCCTGGGCGAGGCCCTCGAGGATCGCGGTTTTGCCGACCCCGGCTTCGCCGATCAGCACCGGATTGTTCTTGGTCCGGCGGCAGAGGATCTGGATCACCCGCTCGATCTCCTCCTGGCGGCCGATCACCGGGTCGAGCTTGCCCTGGACCGCGAGGTCGGTCAGGTTGCGGCCAAAAGCGTTGAGCGCGGCCAGATTCTCCGGATCGGGCGCGGGCGAATTGCCGTTGGCGGTGCCGCCGGGCATTTCCGGCGGTTCCTCGCCCTCGGGCAAATAATCGGGATCGAGCGCCTTAATCACTTCGCGGCGGATTTTTTCGGGATCGACTTTGAGCGCGGCGAGCACCCGCGCCGCCTTGCCGTCGCCTTCGCGGAGCAAGCCGAGCAGCAGATGCTCGGTGCCGATAAAGTTGTAGTTCATCGCCTGCGCCTCGGCGGCGGCCAGCATCAGCACGCGTTTGAGGCGCGGGGTCATCGGCAGCGCCCCGGCGGTTTTGGCCCCGCCGCTGCTGCCGCAGAGTTTCTCCACTTCGAAGCGGAGTTGTTCGAGCTGCAGTCCGAGCGCCTTCAGCGCATCGACGGCGACGCCCTCGCCGAGGCTGAGCAAGGCGAGCAGCAAGTGTTCGGTGCCGACGGTGTCGTGGTTGAAGCGCAGCGCTTCCTTGCCGGCCAGTACCAGCACCTGTCGCGCCCGGGGTGTCAGATTGTCGAAATTTTTGTTTTCATCATTTGCCATAATAATCTCCTCCCCTGAATGCCATAATATACATGCGCAATGCTGAAAAGCCAAAAAAAATTGTTGCAATCTTGCCGGAATGCGTGTAATGTATCCACATGCGCGCGGTAAGTCCCCGGAAAATCCGGCCGGCCGCGCGGCGGGCGGACTCTTATGACCAGGGGGGCATATCCGCCCGGCGGCGGGCGTTGTTTCGCCTCGTTTTGAGCGGACGGCACCACACATCACATAGAAAGGCACACATCATGTATCTCGGCAGAATCGTTGCAATCGGCATGACCAAGGAAGGCTGCAATGCGGCCATGTACCGGGTTTCATCACGGTCGTTCCCGAACCGCGAGGCACGTCTGCGAAATCATCAGGTGTCGATCATGCCCCGGCCCGGTTTCGAGGCCGACCTCCAGAAAAATCCCTATATCACCTACAACTGCATCCGCCTCGCCGGCGAATTCGCGGTGGTCAGCAACGGCTCCCATACCGATCCGGTGGCCGAAAAAGTGACCATGGGCATGCCGGTCCGCGACGCGATGGCGTTCGGGCTGCTGGCGATGGATTACGAAAAAGACGCTTTTGACACCCCGCGGATCGTCGGCGCGGTGCACCGCACCGAGTCGATCGGTTTCCTCGGCATCGTCCGCAAGGATGCTTTGCTGGTGCGCGAATTCAAGCTTGAACCGGGCAAAGTCTTTTACGTTTCGACCTACGAACACAACCAGCCCTGCGCGGAATACTGCGACGGCAATTTCCGGGCCGACGGCGCGGCCGAAGCGGCGCGGTTCCTGATCGACGGCGGTATTTTCAAGGGGTACGAACACCCGGTGACGGCGGCGGCGGCGTTTGCCGGCGCGGGCAACGATTTTGAACTTGCGGCGCTGACGATATGACCTTTGAGGAGATTCTGGCGGCGCTCAATCCCGAGCAGGCCGGGGCGGTGGCGACGATCGAGGGTCCGGTCCTGGTGCTGGCGGGAGCCGGCACCGGCAAAACCCGGGTGATCACCTACCGGATCGCGGCGATGCTGGCCAAAGGAATCCCCGGCGAAAGCATTCTCGGCCTCACCTTTACCAACAAAGCGGCGCGTGAAATGCGCGAGCGGCTGGCCGCGCTGGTCGGCGCCGAGCGCGCCAAAAAGGTCACGCTCGGCACCTTTCACGCCTTCTGCGTCAAGCTGTTGCGGCGGGAGATCGGCAAACTCGGCTATCTCCCCAACTTCACCATCGCCGATGAAT
Source organism: uncultured Victivallaceae bacterium (assembly GCA_964599205.1). Taxonomy (GTDB): domain Bacteria; phylum Verrucomicrobiota; class Lentisphaeria; order Victivallales; family Victivallaceae; genus JAVBUI01. Next base: position 4,495 of record CAZRFG010000202.1, on the reverse strand, counting down.
CCGACCAGCAGGGCCTGCTCAAGCAGGCGGCGGCGGCGCAGGGGCTCAACCGCGAGGGCTTCCCGCTCGACCAGGCGGCGGCGATGATCAGCAACTGGAAGAACAAGCTTCTGACCGCGCGCGACGCCCGCGACGCGGCGGAGTACGATTTCGAAATCGCGGTGGGGACGCTTTACGGCGAATACCAGTCGATGCTGGAAATGCAGAACATGGTCGACTTCGACGACATGCTGCTGTTGGTCCACCGTTTGTTCACCGAATTTCCCGAGGTGCTCGAGCAGTACCGCGACCGCTACCGTTATTTGCTGGTCGACGAGTACCAGGACACCAACGACGCCCAGTTTACTTTGGTCAAAATGCTCACCGGCGAACGGCGCAACCTCTGCGTGGTCGGCGACGACGACCAGAGCATCTACTCCTGGCGCGGCGCGAATATCGAGAACATCCTCGACTTCCCGCAGCACTTTCCGGGGGCCAAAGTGGTCAAGCTCGAGCAGAACTACCGCTCGAGCTCACGCATCCTCGGCGCCGCCAACGCCGCCATCGCCGGCAACGCCCGGCGTCACGACAAGGCGCTGTGGTCGGCCCTCGGCGAAGGTGAGCCGGTGCGGGTGGTCAAAGTCGGCAGCGGCGAGGAGGAGGCCGATTTCATCGGCGGGATGATCAAACAGGAGATGGGCAATTGCCCTGGCCGCAAGTACCGCGATTTTGCGATCCTCTACCGCTCCAACCATCTGTCGCGCCAGCTCGAGCAGACCTTGCGGGGCCAGGGCATTCCCTACCGGCTGGTCGGCGGCCAGGAGTTCTTCAAGCGCAAGGAAATCAAGGACGCGGTGGCCTATCTCAAGCTGCTGGTCAACCCGCGCGAGGATCAGAGCCTGCTGCGGATTCTGGCGACGCCGCCGCGGGGGCTCGCCGAAAAGGCGGCAACTCTCCTCAAGTCGATTCACTTGCGGACCCGGCGGCCGATGGTGGAACTTCTCGACGACGACGAGTTCCTGACCGCGCTCGGCGGCAAGGGCGCGGCGGCGGCGAAGGAGCTTGCCGGGGTGTTCGCCGAATACCGGCGGCAGTTCGCCGAACCCGGCGGCCTCGCTCACAAGATTCACGAATTCCTGCGCGAAGCCGGATACACCGGCGGGCTGCAGCGGATGTACAAGGACTTCAACGACGCGCTGAAACGGCGCGAGAACGTCGATGAATTCATCAACGCGGTGGCCCAGTTTGAAATTCGCGCCGCCGCCCCGGTGACCCTCGGCGAATATCTCGAGAGCTTCGCGCTGCTTGAGGAGAACGACCGCACCGAAGGCGACGAAAACGCCGACGCGGTGACCCTCTCGACCGTCCACGCCGCCAAGGGGCTGGAGTACCCGGTGGTCTTTGTGGTGGCGCTGGAGACCGGCATTTTTCCGCACGAGCGGGCGGTGGAGGAGGGCTCGACCGAGGAGGAGCTGCGACTTTTTTATGTCGCCATCACCCGGGCCAAGCAGAAGCTGTTCCTGATCCGGGCGGCCTCGCGAATGCAGCGCGGGCTGTCGCGGATCCAGATCCCGTCGGGCTTTCTCGGACTGCTGCCGGATGAGGTGGAGGTGGTAAGAGGCGACGAATTGATCAAGCCGCTGGCGGAGGATGAATTGCGCCAGGCCTTTTCCGATATCTTTAAACTGATGGAGAAGAAGTAGATGAAAAAGCTTGGAATGCTGGCGGCAATGGCGGCGATGGCGATTTTGCTGAGCGGGTGCATCGCCGCGACTTCGACCCTCGACACCTACCCGCCGGATCGGGCGATCGTCGCCGAAACCGGCGGCCGGGCGCTGGCGGCGGCCAAAGCGTCGAACCGCGGACTCTATCTTTTTTATTACCTCCCGATCTGGTCGGGCAAACCCCATGTGCCGAATCTGTACCGGTACCGGATGTTCAAGGATTATCTCAGCAAAGGCTACATGACTTCGATGCTCTACGCGGCGCAGAACAAGGCCGGCGGCGAAAAAATTGAGAACGCCCGCTATATGTCGGAGTGCAACGGCTGGTGGGGCCTCGGCATCTTCTGGATGCGCACGATGCATGCCGAGGCGACCATCATCGGCGACCCGGCGGCGAAAGACAAAAAGAAGAAATAAGCAATGAACACCGCGGAATATCCGGAGGCGCTGGAAACGCTGATCGAACTCTTCAAGGGCCTCCCCGGCGTCGGCCGGCGGGGCGCCGAGCGGATGGCGCTGGCGATCCTGAAGTGGCCGGAGGAAAAGCTCGAAAAGCTGGCGCTGGCGCTGCGTGAACTGCCCGCCGCGATCGGGCGCTGCCCGGAATGCGGGGCGTGGGCGGCGGCGGGAGAACGCTGCCGGGTCTGCGCCGCGCCCGGCCGCGACCGCCGGGTGGTTTGTGTGGTCGAGGAGCCGCAGCAGATATTTACGATCGAAAAAAGCGGCCAGTTCCGCGGCTTCTATCACGTCCTGGGCGGCCGGCTGTCGCCGCTGGACGGCGAAAACGGCGAGAACCTCAGCACCGGCCGGTTGCTCGAGCGGGTCGGCGGAGGTGAAATCACCGAGGTGATCCTGGCCTTGAGTTCCGACGTCGAGGGCCGGGCGACCGCGGTTTATCTCGCCGAACTCCTGAAACCCTCGGGGGTCAAAATCACCCAGGTGGCTTCCGGCCTGCCCGCGGGGGCGAATCTGGCCTATGCCGACGCGGCGACCATCGGGGCGGCGTTTTCCTATCGCCGGGAAGTTTGAGACGTTTTTGACGGATTTGCAGGATTCTATCGATCAGGAGGATGCGAAAATGACGGAGGAATCGCCGGATCGCGGCCGTCACTTTGAAAATGACGGATTCGACCGTTATTTCGGCAAACTGGTGATCTTCGGCGCGGTTCTGATCGTTCTTTTCGGGCTTTGTTACGCCAAGGCCGAAGTTTCGCTGGCGGGGAACGACGCCACCCGGTTCGCGGTGATCCGGGCGGTGGCCGAGCAGAACACCTTGGCGATCGACGGCAAGGTCTTCCGCAGCGTGGACCGGACGGTGATCGACGGCAAGGTCTATTCCGACAAGCCGCCGGTGCCGGCGCTGGCGATCGGGCTTCTCTACAAAATTCCGCATTATCTTTTCGGACTCAACTTCGAGGATCACTACGGGCTCTCGATCTATCTCGTCAACGGACTCCTTTTTACCGGCATCAATCTGGCGATCTATTTCTGCTTTCTGGCTGCGCTGCGGCCGCTGGCGGGAAACAATGCGGTCAAATATCTCTTTGCTTTGACGCTGGCGCTGGGAAGCTGGCTCTTCAGTTACGCGGTGATCGTCAACAACCATACGCCGTCGGCGCTGCTGCTGCTGGGCTGGTTTCTCGCGTTGCGCGCGAACCGGCCGCTGGCGGCGGGATTGCTTGCCGGGATCGCGCTGACGGTGGAGATTCCGGTGGGTGCGATGCTCGGGCTGACCGGCGGACTTTTTTACCTTGCGGCGTGGCGTCAAGAGGGAAACCCTCAGGGGTTGCTGCGTTTCGGAGCGGGCGCAGTCGCCATGATTCTCCTGGGGGCGGCGGTCAATTATCTCGGATACGGAACGGTGCTGCCGCTTTATCTCCACCACAGCGGCGGGACGTTCAACATCGCCGGGGGCTTTGCCGAGAAGAATTTTCTGGAGTACGCCTGGGAGGCGCTGTTCGGCAACCGGGGGGTGTTTTCGTATCAGCCGCTGGCGCTGCTGGCGCTGCCGGTGTTTTTCGGGTTCGGCGGGCGCGGGCTCGACCGTCCGGAGCGGGCGCTGGCGGCGGCGACGGCGGCGATCACCGCTTTTTACTTGCTGTTCACCAATGAATACGGCGGTCCGGCGTATGGCTTCCGGTATCTGGTCGCGGTGCTGCCCGCGCTGTGGTATTTCGCCGCCCGTTTTGCGTTGGCGGAGATGATGACGCCGGTGCGGCGGGCGGTTTTGATTGCGCTGGCGCTGATCGGGCTGGTGACTGCGCTGGTCGGGACTTATTCACCTTTTTGCGTCGTTTTCGAGGGGGTCAAGTCGCGGCCGGGGACGGTGTCGTACCAGATGCGCAACAGTTTCTTCGCCAACCTTCTGGCCTGGAGTTATGAAAACGATCCGGACGGCCCGCTCTGCCGGCGGTTGATTCGCCACTACGGCGAAGTCGAGGCCAAGCGGTATCTGATCGAAGCCTACAGCAACCTCAAAAATATCGACATGCTGCGGCAGGTTGCGTCCGAGCCGCCGCCGCGCCCCTGAGAACCTATCCCCGAATCAGCCAAAATGTCCTGATTTGCGGCGAAACGCCATCTACTCGCTCGCTGAAACGGCCGATACCTCAAGGATCGCCCCTTTTGGCGGGCTTCGTAACTGGCATTCCGGCGCGGCATCATGCCATTATTTTTATTTAGGGAGCCGATTTCAAAAGTCCTTTCGGCCGCCCGAAAGGTCTGTTTTCCCGCTTGGCCGGGAGCGATTTCGGGACATACCGCTTGGGGTATGCCCCTCGATCTACCCGATC
>CAZRFG010000201.1:0-6608 GCA_964599205.1 uncultured Victivallaceae bacterium | reverse complement strand
TATCTGCGTTACGGCGGCGACGACCTGCCCGCCGACGGCACCCGGCCCAAGCCGAGCTGGCGCGGCGCGAAGTTCATCGACCGCGCCATCCTCGCCGGCACCCCCAACCGCGGTTACCTCGACACCTGCGTCGAAATGGTCAATGGCCTCACTTATGCCAAAGGCGCGCTGCCCTATCCCCCGGCGGTGATCGGGACTTTCCCGACCTACTACCAGATGATGCCGCCCGCTTCGGCCAAAATGGTGGTTGACGGCGCCACCGGCGAACCGCTCAACATCTACGACATCGCGGTCTGGGAAAAATATCAGTGGGGTCTGCTGGACCCGGCCCAGGACGAAGTGCTCAAAATCCTGCTGCCCAACGTCGAAAAACGTTCGGAGCGGCTCGCCATTGCCCGCGACCACCTCAAAAAGTGCCTCGATCGGGCTCGGCAGTTCACCGAAACCATGGAAACCCCGGAGCAGCCGCCGGACACCCTCTTTATGATGCTGATCCTCGGCGACGCGATCAACACCGCGATCAAAGCTGAAGCCGATAGCGAAACCGGCAAGCTCAGGATCACTGAATTCGACGCCGGGGACGGCAAAGTCCCGGCGATCAGCGCCCGCGCCGACACCCGGCTCGGCCGCAAAGATTTTGTCCCCTTTGAGCTCTCGACGATCGACTGGGATGTGGTGATTCACCTGCCCGGCGCGCATATGGGCATTGTTCAGGGAGGACTGTTCTGCGACAATCTCAGCTATTATTTGCTGGCCAGCCCCGCGCCGCGACAGCGCAAGGCCGCCGGCTTGCTGATGACTCCGAAGCAGCTCGACAGTAAGTGAGATGGATCAGATCAGGCCGCCGTGCTGTAACTTGTTTTTTCCGGACCGCTCGCTGCCGCTTCACGCGATGCTGGTCAACTGCGGTCATGAATTCGCCGAGAACCAGCAATCGTACCGCTGGGACGGCACCCGGCGCGGCAATCGCGAGTTTGTGATCTGGCAATACACGGTCAGCGGCGAGGGCGCGCTGGATTTCGACGGCGTGACCATCCGCCAGCGTCCCGGCGATGCGATGCTGCTGATTGTGCCGGAAAAGCATTGTTATTATCTGCCGGCCGATTCTCCCTCTTGGGAGGTGTTGTTCGTCACTTTGTCGGGTGCGGAGTGCGTCCGGCTGGCGCGCGAGTGCCGTCGCCGCCGCGGCGGCGCGCCGTCGTACCGCTGTCAGCCAGACTCCGAAGTCGTCCGGTTGGCGGGTTGCCTGTACGAAGAATGCGTTGCCGGAACCCGTTTCGCCGACCGCTATGCGGCTTCGGCCGGCGCGTATCAGTTCATGATGACGCTTCTGGCGGAGTCGGCCGGAACATCGGGGCAGTGCGCCGGCGACGATTTCGTCGCCAAGGTCAATGATTACTGTCTCAAGAATCTCAGCAAAGCGATTTCGGTTGACGAGTTGGCGATGCGGGTCGGCTACAGCCGCTGGCATTTTTCCCGGCTGTGCCGCGAAAAGCTCGGCCGGTCGCCCCGGCGCTATGTGCTTGAACTCAAAATGCGGATGGCGATGCGTTTGCTGCAGACCACCCGCGATTCGGTAAAAGAGGTGGCAGGCTCCTGCGGCTTCGAAGATCCGGCCTATTTCTGCAAAGTTTTCCGCCGGATCTATCAGGTCACGCCGGGGGTTTTCCGCCAGACCGGAGCCGGCAGTGAACCCTTGGGCAAGTATCGGAGGTGAGGGTATGAAGATGAACGTTGCGTACGTTGGGGCGGCAACTTTGATCGCCGCCGGACTTCTCTTCGCCGGTTGCGGCGAAAACAAACCGGCGTCAAAGAATGACGAAACGGTGATCCGGAACCTCCAGCTCGCCTGGAATGCCGAGAGCAATACGGCGGTCAAGTACGATCTTTATGCCGCCAAAGCCGCCGAGGCCGGTTACCGCGGCGTCGCCACGCTGTTCCGGGCCGCTTCGCATTCGGAGTCGATCCTCGCCGCGAACCATGCCAAAATCCTCAAATCGCTCGGCGTCGAGCCGGTCCGGGAGATCAAGCTGCCTTCCTTCACCAATGTCCGCGCCGCGCTTGAGGATGCGCTGCAGAACGAAAACTACGAAGCGATGGCGATGTACCCCGAGTTCATCGGCGACGCCGAGACCCGCAAAGCTCCGGCGGCGGTGATCGAAAATTACAACTTCGCCGGAGAAGCCGAAAAGCAGCACGATCAAATCTACCGCCTGGCCCTGTCCGAGCTGGAAAATTGGAAAGCGCCGAAGACCTTTTTCGTCTGCACCGGCTGTGGCTACACCACGCGGGAGAAGCCTGCGAGCTGCATGCTTTGCGGCGCGGGCGGCGAAGCGGTCAAAATTTTCGAATAGCCGATCATGAAAAACGACGGCATGATCCGCTTCGCGGTGCCCGGCCTGATGATGGCGGTCGGTATCGCCACACTTGCCGTTTTTGTGGTTTTCAATTTCTCCGGTCCGGCGGGCAACCAGTTCGCCGCGCCGCTGCCACAGCAACTGGTGCTTTACGGACGGCTGAGCGGAATTTTCTGTGCGCTGCTGCTGCTTTTTCAATTCCTGCTGCAGAACCGGAAACGTTGCGGCGGCGATTCCGAAGCCAAGGCTTGGCTCGGACGCCTGCATGGAACGGTCGGGTTCGCCATTCTCGGCTTGGTGGCGCTCCATGTCCTGCTGGTTTTCGGCGGCAGGTCGAGGCTTGACGGCGAGTCATTTTGGGTGGCGCTCACCGATTTTTGCGGAGACGGCGGCTGGGGCAGTTTCACCTTTTTCGGCCTGTTGACGATTCTTCTGTTGCTGGTCTGCTGCATCCTGATGCTCACCGGCAAACTCCGGTTGCGCGTCTGGCGCAAAACCCATTATCTGATCTACCTCGCCGCCATTCCGATTTTCGGGCACCAGGTGTTCTGCGGTTACGATTTCATCTCCAACTGGTTATTCCGGATTTTCTGGATTCTGCTCTTCGTGCCGGTGATCGGCAATACCGTCCGGCGCCGGCTGATGCGCTGAAACGCCCTTCCGACCGCGGGCTATTTGAGCTGATTTTTGAGCAGAGAGGGGGATTTTTTGAGTTCGCCGACAATCAGGGCGGCGACCATTTCTGCTCCGGCGAGATTGGTGTGGGAGGGATCGAGTTCCATCTTCTTCTCGGGAATCAGGCGATAGAGTTTGCGCCCCTCTTCCGGGCCGATCTTTTCGAGAGCTTCGGCCTGGACGAGATCGAGGTTGAGACAGGGCTTTTTCAAGTCGGCGGCGACCTTGCGCATGGCCTCGCAGTAGGGAATGCGGTCTTTGCGCTCGATTTTGCCGTTCCTGTTGAAAGTGAGCGACTGGTTGGGGGTGATGAAAATAATTTCCGACCCGACGGCTTCGGCGTCGCGGGCGAAGCGGCGGAGATTTTCACGATAGGTGGTAGCGGGATCGGTATAGCGGGCGGGATCGGATTTGGAGTCATTGGCCCCGAGCGACATTACAATATAATTGGGCTTGAAGTTGAGGAGTTTTTGCCACTGCCCCTTGTCGATAAACATCTTGGTGCTATACCCGGAAATGGCGAAGTTGCCGATTTCGACTCCGGGCTTGAAGAATTTCCCGATGACCTCGCCCCACCCGACGATCAGTTTGGGATCGGTATTGCCGTAAGCCTGACAAGCCGAACTCCCGGCCAAAGCCACCCGCACCGTCTTTTCCGCCGCATCCGCTCCGCAGACCAGCGCCACCGCGCAACCCACCGCCAACCAGAATTTCCGAAAAAACACGTCAACCTCCTTTGGGTTAATGTATCTGAGAATACAAAAAGATTTGCAAAACTTGATGAATATTCCTTAATTAGAGGGAAAATTATTTTTTTTCGAGGAAGGCAGGGAGGTTAGTAGTCTTTCGAGTAATGTATAACGTTCTTCTAATTTTGTATTTTTTTCTATCGAAAACCTGCGTATTTCATTATTTGCAAAATCAATTGCAGCGTTTTTCCATTGCTGAATTTCTTCTTCATATCCAGTGTATCCATTCGGAAATATAATAAATTTGTTATCGTGGCTATCTTTATGAATATAGTTGAGACATATATCAACTATTTTATTGATCAATGAATCCCAAGGCGTCATGATTTCACTTTTATAATTATTAATGCACTCAATTAACGTTTCCCCAACTATTACTCTTGGGTATTGGGCTTGATTTTCGAGCTCATAAGCTTTGTATAGCGCATTTCCATATATTTCTCCATCCAAGAATTCACAACCAGTTCCAATATCAATCCCTCCTCTAAATACATATCCTTTTGATAACATCATTAAATAAGTTTTTGATACCGAATCAATGATCGGGAAAATGTTTTTCAGCGGAAAATTGCCATCATGATTAGCAAGAGGGGCATATAATACTACGGTATCAGAAAAATAATGTTTTTTTACTTGAGATTTTGCAAAAAAACGATGGATTTCATTAGGAGACGAATCTTCTGCATCAATGAAAGCTTGGAAAAAATTATCGAAAAGTTTTCTAAAACCGTTAATCGTCCCATAAGTTTTTTTTAGATTTTCTCTTAGAATTTCTTCCTCTTGAATAGAATTTGGAAGATTTTTCATTTTTTTTAAGTAATCTTTTTGTCCAAGCAAGTCAATATATGCTACAATGTAATACCCCAAACAATATTCTTCTTGTTGTTCATGTACATTTCTCATATTTTGTCCAATATATAAATTGATTTTTTGTTTTAAGATTAACATAATGTTAATGTTACAATGTAAAAAAATAAAATCACTAGCCAGTTGGTTCCGAAAATCTGGCGTCAAGGCCTTCCGAGCGTGCCGATCCCCTCCTTATTCAACCCGGTTCGTAATCGTAAAATCCGTTTCCGCTAAACTTTCACGAGTTCCTACCCGATTGACCGCGAGCGACCAATCGCCATAACTAGAGTAAAAAAATCATTTCCTTTCAAATTGAAAAGCAAGGATTTCGACGATAATCATTGTTGTTTCGCGCGATGCCGGAAAACGTGGCCGCTTATTTGAGTTTCTTGCCGCAATGCGGGCAATATTGGCCTTCCTCTTTTTCCGCCGTCTTGTTTTCATTGAGGTGCGCAATGAAGCCGGCGCTCAGGATGCCGGTGGGGATCGCCACCATGCCGATGCCCAGGATGGCGATCACCGCCGCGATGATTTTTCCCGTCACCGTCACCGGATAGATGTCGCCGTATCCCACCGTGGTCAAGGTCGCCACCGCCCACCAGATGCCGGAGAAAGCATTTTCAAAGCGGTCGGGCTGAACGTCGTGTTCGACGTTGTAGATCAGCAGCGAGGCGATGATCAGCATCAGCGACACCATAAAAATCGACGCCAGCAGCTGGTGGGCTTTTTCTTTGAAGACTTCGCCGATGGAAACGAGTTCATCGGTATAGCGGTTCATTTTCAGAATCCGCAGCAGCCGGAACAGTCGCAGCGACCTTAAACTGATCAGGTTCGCCGGCAGCAGGAAGGGCAGATAAAAGGGCAGAATCGCCAGCAGGTCGATCAGCGACATGAGTGAGAACACATACCGGAGTCTCGCTCTCAGCGGGGACAGCTCCGGGTAAAGATCATTCGTCGTCCACAGCCGCAGCAGATATTCGACGCTGAAAATAATCACGGTAATCATTTCGATTCCCGCCAGCACCTCCCGGAAATCTTCGGGAAGATTGAAGGTGGCGATAAACACATTCACCACACTGAGGGCGATCAGCAAAATGATGACCAGATTGAAAATCCAGCCCGCCGTCCACTTCGTTGTCGCGGGTTGAATGACCTCAAACACTTTTCGCTTGAATGGATACATCGTTGCTCCTCCCCGGCTTGAAGCACTGGCTCCATTGGTTGGTTCATTTGAAACGGCAGGATCGTTTCGACATCTTTTGATTACCATACCCTCCCGATTTCCGATTGCAAGTTCCGGAATCAGCCCGATGCCGCCCGATACCCGCCCGGCGAGCTTCCAGTTTCGCCGCGAGCCTCCGGTGACCGGAAACACCTCTCACGGGGGCTGAGTGAAAGCCCCTCGGTGCTTGCTTCCTCGATCGCCGGAATCCCTTCACTCTTCGTCAAAAAAACGCCTCAACATGAAGAGGCGAGAAATTTCTTATTTGGCTGACTGAGAAGGATTAAAGGTTTTTATACGGATCAAATAGCGGTTTATAATTTATGAATATTTTTTTGAATTCAGAAAAGAATTTTAGTTTTTGATCCCTCTCAACTCCCCTGAACATGCCTCTTTCACGTTTTATAATGGCATAAAGCTTCTTAGAAGAATAATCATATATTTTAATCTCTATTGTTTTAGGAATATAAAAAATCGGTTCAAATCCTTGATAAACTGTAGTGGGAGGGAATACAATACCCTCTTCCACATATATTTCAGCTAATAGCATTTTTGATTGATCCGCTGAAACTCTATGTATGATTTCTATGTTGCGCAGTGATAAGAAAAGCAGCAAATATCCGTCAATTCCATAATCTGCTTTATTACAGTACATATACTTATATCCGACTGGAACTACTTCTTCTATTTCTGTTTCATAACGAATCTGGAATGCGGAGCATCCAACCATAAAAACAACAGAAAATAATACAGGGA